>CAIWUD010000273.1 GCA_903915775.1 uncultured Chloroflexota bacterium
GCCGCCTCGCGGATCACCTCGCGTAGCGTCGCCGAGTCGGCGTAGCCACCCAGGGAGAGGTTGATCACCTCGGCACCGTTGGATGCGGCGTACTGCACGGCGCGGGCAATGTCGGAGTAGTTGACAAGTCCATCAGGCTGCATGGCGACCACGGGCATGATCCGGCACTGCCAGCACAGCCCCGCGATGCCTGTGCCATTGTTACCTGTCGCAGCGGCTACGCCGCTCACCTCGCTGCCGTGGCCGTTGGCGTCGTCGAGGTTGGCACTGTTGGTGACAAAGTTCCAGCCATTGGTATCACTAATAAAGCCGTTATCGGCATCGGTCGTCTCGGGGTTGACCCAGAGGCGGCCAGCGAACTCGGGGTGGTCGAGGTCGATGCCGGAGTCGATGATCGCGATGACGGTTGCCGGGTCACCGGTGGAGACATCCCAGGCGGCGGGGGCATTGATCGTGGGCAGGGCCCACTGCTGGGCGTAGGCGGTATCGTTGGGTACGAGAGCAGCACGCGCATAGTAGTCGGGCTCGGCGAAGCGCACGCTGGGGTTCGCGGCGAGCAGGGCGACGGCCTGGTCGACGGGGATGGCGGCGTCCCAGGTGAGGCGGTAGACCTGATTGGTGGATGCGGTAGCCGCCATGGGCGAGGCGAGGCCCCGTGCCGGGGTCGCGAAGAGGGGCTCGACGTCGGTGGCGCCGAGTTGCCCTAGGAGGCTCGTGAGGGCCGGGTCGCTGCTGGTGGCGGCACCGGCCACCCCAGGTGGTGGGCTACTCAGGCGCATGCCGGTGCGCAGGGCGACGAGGGCGGTCTGGGGGGCGGCGTCGATCCAGGGCATATCGGCGGGGGGTGAGGCGAGCACCTCGGGAGCGGGGAGCGGGGCGGCGCTGAGGGGGAGACGGCTGAGGCTAGGGAGAGGGAAGGCGGCGAACAGGGCCATGGTAGCGAGTAGGCCAAGCAGCCACAAGCGACGGGCTGAACGGTGCGGCATAGGGGTTCCCCAGAGGCTAGTGACGCCAATAGGGTCGACAGCGGCGTAGGGGGAGTGGAGCGTGGGGCGAGGACGTACGGCGATGCCCTCCATTGACGTGCAAAAGAGGAGGTTACCCCCTTAGTATAGGGCTGTGACTAGACGCAAATGCGCACGGATACGAGCCAATTCCACACGACAATTGACGCATGGTGCCACGATCTTGCATGGATGCAAGCGCAGGGCTGCGTTCCAACGGTGGCTACTGAGCCACACTTGCGCCGCTTGAGGGTGATCCTCGCCGTCGTCAGCTGCTACTGGAATTCGGCTGCCATCAGGGGTCCGTGTCACGATGCGGTGCGCGGGCCTACTCCTCATGCACCGGACCTCTGAAGGCTTTGGTGCCAGCACGCCGACGTTTGGCGGCGAGGCGCTCAGTGCGGGCGGCACGACTGGGGCGCGTGGGTACGCGCGGGGCCTCAACCCGCCGGACTGCCTCTAGTCGGCGGGCCAGGCGTACGTAGGCGACCTCGAGGTTGGCGGCCTGCGAGCGGCGCTCGGTGGCGGTGACCACGATTCCGCTGGGGCGGTGGAGCAGGCGCACCCCAGTGGCGTTGCGGTTGCGATGCTGCCCACCCGGCCCACTGGCGATGAAGAAGGTCACGTCACTCTCGCGCTCCAGCGTTGTGCGCGCATCTGTAGCTGACTGCTCGTCCATGATTGCCTCCTCCCTCCCTGGAACCTGCTCGCATCGATCAGGCCATACTACAGTAACTGTTCACCCTTCTCCCGGAGCGAGGGCGTCTCGCCCTCGTGGCGCCCCCCTGTACGGACACCCCCCGTGGTTGCCCTGTCGTCGGCTTACCCCAAACGTGAACAGCTACATACTGCGCGTATTCAGCGCCAGAAGTCGATGTGGACGGCCAGGGCCTCCTCCTCCAGGGCCGGCCCAAGCACCGTCATCGGGCGTGTGCTGTGCGCGAAGAGCTCGCGGCAGGGCAGTCGGAGCTCGTCCGACCCTGGGCCGATCGGCTCATAGAGCGCCTCGGCGGGTAGGGCGTAGACCAACCGACGAATCCCGGCCCAGTGGATGGCGCCGGCGCACATCGCGCAGGGCTCGGTGCTCGCGTACAGCGTGCAGTCCGCCAGCAGCGCAGGGGTGAGCTGTGCAGAGGCTAGGCGCACCAGGTTTGTCTCGGCGTGACCGGTCGCGTCAGGGGCGGTAAGCACGGTGTTCTCGGCGCGCAGGCGCACCTGACCCGCGGCATCCACCAGCACTGCGCCGAAAGGGTGGTTGCCGTTACGGCGGGCGCTTTCAGCAACGGCGATGGCGTCGCGCAAGAAGATGAAGTCAGCCTCAGTCATGCGCACACGCTCCCTCCTAGTGAACGGCTTCAGCTGTAGGCAGTGCGGAAATCCGCTGTGGGTGGCGAGTCGTCTCGGGCGCCCTGACGAACCAGGCGTGCCTCAAGCCGTCCAATGGTATCCGTGCCGCAGCTGCCCGAGCGGGTGGTAATGGGCCTCCGAAAACCTCGCCTGGCACGCATCGCATGATCCAGCGGTTGGGGGCCTCACTGCCCGTACTGTTCCCGCAGATGATGCGCTGCGTCTGGGCATTTGGCCCTTGTCGCCCACGCCGTAAGCAGCTACCATGTCCCGTAGCGGGGTTGGCATCCACCACGCCCTATAGCCTCGGTATCATGGTAACATATTGCGCCGCTGACCTCCATGCACAGCCCTGCGCGGCTCATCCGGTTGGGGGCGGGCCAATTGAGAGGAACATGGTCATGACCACGAACGGACGCCATACGACCAACGGCAAGCATACCGCCCCAGTGGCGCGCAACATCCTCGGCGGAGTGCTGGCCACCTGCAGCACCGCTCCTATGACCGGATTCTACCGCACCGGCTGCTGCGACACCGGCCCTGATGATAGCGGCCGCCACGTCGTCTGCGCCCAGGTGACCGCCGAGTTCCTGGCCTTCAGCCGTGCGCGCGGCAACGACCTGAGTACGCCCCGACCCGAGTATAGCTTTCCCGGCCTGCGGCCCGGCGACCGCTGGTGCCTCTGCGCGGCTCGCTGGCAGGAGGCGCTCGAGGCAGGGGTCGCCCCTCCGGTGGTGCTGGCCGCCACCCACGAGGCGGCGCTCGAGGTTGTACGGCGCGAGGATCTGCTGCGCCACGCCGTCGATGTCGCCGGGGGCGCCCTATGAGCCTTCCGCCCTGGTACCCCTTCGCAGCGGGCAATCCTCACGGTAGAGGCGCCACGTTGGACGATGGCGCACACCCGCGCCTGAGACCAGCAGTGAAACACGCTGCCGTCGTGACGGCTACCGCTTGCCCTACCCAACCTCAAGCTGTACCGTCACGACATCGCCCACCGTTACACCCTCGGCGCGCTGCACACTGGCGCGAATGGGCACGAGGTAGCCGCCATCCTTGGGGAACAGCGACGTCTTCCAGGTGGTCGCGCCGATGCGCACTTGGGCCGGGATCATGCCCCAGCCGTAGGTCACTAAGCCTGAAATCGCCTTCAGTTCCTGGCACAGCTCCGGCGGAACGGTGACGAAGTGATGCGGAGCCGGGCCGCGCCAGTACCAGATCTCGCCGCTGAACTCAGTTTCCATAGCCACCCTCTTCTGAAGCATCAATGGTCAGCCCACGTTCTACCTGCTACGGGTACGCCGCCCTGGATCAGGGCTACCATCTCCCGATGTTTCACCGCCAGCTCCGCTTGTCGGATCGCGCTTAGGATGATAGCGCATGTTCAAGCGTTTTGATGAGGAGACCTATGCGTACCTTTGCTGACTACCGCGACCACGTTGGGGCCAACCCGACGAAGTTCTTCAAGTCTACCCTGTTCCAAAGCGAACGCCTGCTGCTCGGCCTGAACTGCCTGGAGCCGGGCCAGGAACAGCACGTCCATACGCATGCTGGGCAGGATAAGTTCTACTTCGTGGTCGAGGGCACGGGGAGCTTCACCGTGGGCGACGAGGTGCGCGAGGCCAGCGCGGGCTGGACGGTCTGGGCGCCGGCTGAGGTGCCCCACGGGGTGACCAATTCAGGCGATCAGCGGTTGGTACTGCTGGTCGGCATCGCACCAGCCCCAGTGGAACGGAAAGCATAGAGCGTACAACGCTAATAGTGCTTAGCAGAGCATTTCCTTGGATACCTGTTCTGCGCTCTATACCTGTAAGTGTTCACGTTTGGGGTAAGCCGACGACAGGGCAACCACGGGGGGTGTCCGTACAGGGGGGCGTCACGAGGGCGAGACGCCCTCGCTCCGGGAGAAGGGTGAACAGTTACTCTAATCTCTACTCTGGACATATAGATAACAAAAACGTATAATGGGCAATCATCCACGCAAGGGTAGTCACCCTGTGCGCCGTTGCCCACACACGGGCGCGCTAGAAAGAGCGCTGCGATGCCTTACCGCATCACTCGCTACGCCGAGGATCTGGTCTGGGTGGAGATGGACGGCCAGTTAGCGGTGCACCATGCTGAGTGCTACTTCGTTGAGATGTGGGCACTCCTCGATGCAAGTGCGCGTCCGCTGGACCTCCTGGTTGATGGGCGGCATATCGTGGGGGCAGCGCCGGGTGCTCGTCGGCGAACTGAGCAGATTGCGCACCACCCAAACCTTGGCCAGTTGGCCTTTGTGGTGAGTGAGCACCACATGCTCCTCTTCGCACCGCTGGTCAAACTGGTGAGCGGGGTTGGCCTCTTTGGCGATACGCACGAGGCCCTCGCCTACCTCCACACCACTCGGGGCCGTCCACTGCCCGATCACCTGCTACAGGCTCTCCCTCCCCCGCCGCTTGATACTCACGAACGGGCAGTGCGCAGTATAGTACGCTCGCTCCCGCTCCCGCCTGCCTCACGCCAGAAGCAGACACCGCTCTACCACCCACCTGCTGGCCAGAGCTCTGCTGATGGCTCTACGCCCTAGGCATGCTTCAGTTTCGGCTGCGCCGGCGTGACCCGCTGGCGGTACCAGGGCTGGGTTGGTTGTTTTTGTGGAGGGCTTCGCCCTCCACACCTCCCCGGAGGCTGAGCTGGGATGGGGGTTGTAGCGGGACATGCTCCAATCTCGGCCGTGCTAGCGTGGCAGGAGTGATCAGCGCTGCATCTGTCGTCGTGTCAAGCCATCAGCGAACAGATTGACACCCAGCACCAGCGATGCCATAGCGAACGAGGGAAAGGCCGTAACCCACCAAGCAGTGAGGATAACGTTACGCCCATCATTGATCTGGAGGCCCCAGTCTGGTGACGGTGGCTGTACGCCCAACCCTAAGAAGCCAAGCCCAGCACTAATCATAATGGTGTAGCTAAAGTAGATAGAACCCTCTACAACGAGCAGATTGCTGAGGTTAGGTAGGAGATGGTACAAGAGAATCCGGTGTGCTGGTACACCAACAACCCGTGCAGCCTCGATGAACTCTTTCGTCACCAGGTTTAGCGTTTCGCTCCGTACGACCCGTGCGATCCCTGGAGCAAAGACCACCACAGTAGTCAGAACCAGATAGATGAGATCCGATCCCAGCGTGCTGATGATCAGCAGGGCAAGCAAGAGTGCCGGAAATGAGAGTAGCAGATCAGTGATACGCATCAGAGCTTCATCCCACAGCCCGCCGACGAAGCCTGCCACTAAGCCGACGGCTCCGCCTACCAGCAATGAGAGCAGTGTTGCTGTCCCTGCAATCAGCATGATGCTGCGACTGCCAACAACTACCCGACTGAAGATATCACGTCCAAACTGATCGGTACCAAAGAGGTGATGGATCGATGGAGGCTGGAGGATCACCGCAAGGTTCTGTTCGGTGTAGGGGTGAGGTGCGATAGCTTCACCAAAGATAGCCAGTAGTAGGTAGATCAAGATGGTTAGCAGCCCGACGAAGGCAGCGGGCATCTGTTGCCAACGCTGCTGCAGCCAACGGACTGGTAGCGCTGCAAGCTGCACCGCACTGCTGGAAGAGGTAGATCGTGTAGCCATAGGCATGGTTCAATATTGGCTGCAGCAGCGTGACCGTTTGGCACTGTCAAGGCTGGATTGGGGATCCTGTGGAGGGCATGGCCTTTCACACTTCCCGCAGGATGGTCAAGTTCGTTCAAGACTGGGATCGGGAGGGGGGCGAATGGCACGCCCCCCCACAACAGAGCAACGCGGGTGTGGAACCGCGCCTAGGAAACCATCCAAATGAACTGAGCATAGATAAACTGGTTAGGTACCAAGCCGCGAACGTTACTACGAACTGCCGTCAGAATCGGTATCGCGTAGGGGATGATTCCACCACCTTCGCTACTGATGATCTGTTGGAGCTCGGCACTCTGCTGCTTACGTAGAGCTAGATCGCGTTGACCACTTGACTCGACAATGAGTGCATCAATGCGGGGATCACTCCAACCACTTTCGTTGAGGGGGCTATCTGACAGGTACTGGAACGACAGTTGCGAATCGGGCTCGCTAACGAGGTCCCAAAAGCTGACAAAGAAGGGGGTTGCCATATAGTGCTCGTTCCAGTAGCTACTCACAGGTACCCGGTTGATGTTGATGGTAATGCCAGCGGCACGGGCCGTCTCCTGCATAACGACGGCAGCCTCGATGATCCCCGGAGTGATCTCGGCGATGGTCAACGTTACTTCTAACCCATTAGGGTAGCCTGCCTCGGCCAAGAGGGCCTTCGACTTCTCGACATCATACGCAAGCGGGGGGACATTTGCCCAGAGCGGACTATATGGCGCAACGGGCTGATCATTCATGATCATCCCACGCCCCTGCAGTACCACCTTCTGCAGGGCACTGCGATCGACGGCATGTTTGAGCGCCTGGCGTACCCGTAGATCGCTGAACGGTTCAGTATTCACATTCATGAGAAAGATCGGGTAGTTACCCTGAGGGCTCTCGAGCACTTGTACCCCCTCAGTAGCGCTTAGCGTTGCGATATCCGCAATA
>CAIWUD010000274.1 GCA_903915775.1 uncultured Chloroflexota bacterium
TACCAGTTGGTGTGCTAGTTCCATGACACCCCCGTATACAGATGACCAACTAACTCCTCCGGCGTGCGCACAAACGTCGTCGGCCCTTCCGCGCTTCCCATTGGTGCAGGCTCACAGGCTTCCTGCTCCAGTCGCTGGTCCAGAATGCGCCGAACGGTGGCGTAGCTAGGGTCACCGTAGTGAAGTGCCCGGGCGCAGGCAGCTTCCAGACGCGTGGTACCGACACGTGTGGCAAGTGTGAGCAGGCTTCCGGCGGCAGGCAGTCGGTCGAGAACCGGGTCAGCCAGCAGCGCAGAAACGACGGCAGCAGTGGCAGGCCCGACAGCGTCGGCATCAGCCTGGCAGTTCGCCCGCGTGCGGAGCAACCCGGGCAGTTTGTGGGGTGGCAGGTGGTCGGGGTGGGTGAATCGCTCACCAGGGGCCTCGGCCCGCGGGTGGGTAGCTACCAGTTCGAAGCGGTCGGTGTAGAGCCGCACGCTGTGGGTGCCAGCACGCAGCGTGAGTTGCTGGCCGATGAGACGGCAGGGAGCCGAGTAGTAGGAGCCCGCGAACACCACGTAGCAGTCGCGGTGCAGCGTAAGCTTGGCCCAGACCGCCAAGTCGTAGGGGGCGGAAGGTACGGGTCTGAGGCAGGCCTGCTCAACCTCCTGGAAGCGGGCCAGCGGCGCGGCTCTGGTGGTTCCGTGGGTGCGCAAACCGGCGGTAGTCAGACACCAGGTGTGGACATCGGTGTTGGCGACATCCAGGCTGCTGGGCTCGCGACCACCCAGGAAGTTGCGCTTCACCTAGTGCACTCCACCCTGCTCGACCTTCCCCTTGTGCTGAGGCGTCCGGGGGCGGCAGGGGGCGATGCGGAAGCCATCATGCTCCGCACACTCGCGGTAGGCCTGCTGGACCTGCGGGTCGTGCCAGCACGCGTGGGTGATGGCAGCCTTGAGATTGTCGAGTACGATGCGCTCGGGCACACCACCGAAGAAGGCAAAGGCGCGGCGGTGAAGGTCAAGCCAGGTAGGAACCGACTGGTCGAAGACGAAGGCGACGAACTGGTGGCGGCTCCAGGCCAGAACCATCACGAAGGCCCATGCGCGGCGGAGCAGGCCGGTGGCAGGGTCGAACAGCTTACCGGCATAGCCAAAGTCGACCTGGGCCTCTTCGCCGGGAGCGCGCTCGACACGACCGGTGCCATCAGGGGCGGAAGGCTCAAGGTGTTGAACAAAGCGATGAACCGAGGGGTAGCTGCCGGTGTAACCGCGCTCCTTGAGGCGCTGCCAGATCGCGGCGACCTCGACGTGCTGGTCACGCAGGGCGACGACCAGGTCGCGGTAGGGCTCAACGGAGGAGATGTTCTGGGGCGGTTGTGGATCGGGCAGGGTGGTGGCGAGATGGGCATGGAGCTCCTCCAGGGAGGGCAGCGGGTCAGTGAGCAGTCCGTGAGCCTGAGCCCAGGTGCGGTAGCGGCGCACGGTGCGCCGGTCAAAGCCCGTGTCACGAGCGACAGCCCGATCGCTGGGGTTGTCGCGCATGTGACGGAGTAGGTCGCGAATGTCCATGGTTGCGGTTCTCCTGCGAGCCATAGGTCCTCCCCATACAGCGTGA
>CAIWUD010000275.1 GCA_903915775.1 uncultured Chloroflexota bacterium
AGGGCTGGGTTCAGGGCTTTTGCGGAGGGCTGTGCCCTCCACACCTCCCGCTGCGGCTGCGCCAGCATGAGCGGCTGGCGTCACCAAGGCGGGGTTCGGGGCTTTTGCGGAGGGCTGTGCCCTCCACACCTCCCGCTGCGGCTGCGCCAGCATGAGCGGCTGGCGTCACCAGGGCTGGGTTCGGGGCTTTTGCGGAGGGCTGCGCCCTCCACACCTTCCGTCACCCATGTCCATCAGGCACTGATGTTGCGCGGCAGTCGCATCCGTAGGCGACGACGAATGATGATGATCGCTCCGGCAAGGAGGGGGAGCAGGGTGACCAGTGCCAACTCGGTGATTGTTCCAACGCTCACGCATAACTCCCGAAAGTCCACACAGGGAGGAAACAGGGTGACCAGTGCCAACCCGATGAGTGACGAACCCGTTGGTGCGTGCACATCACGCGCACTACCCGGAAGGATCTGGCCCTGCTCAGAAACCATACGAAGCGCGAAACTACTCCCAGCAGTACCGATCGGCAGGGGGAAGGCCACTAGATCGGGGGCCGCATTGGGCCGATCCGGGTTGGGCTCAAAGGGCAAGATATTGTAGCCAAGGGTTGCACCATCAGTCTGCTGCACCCGGTAGGGGGTAAGGGAACGACGCTCAGTCTCCCCTGTGGAGCGTACAATCTCCAGTTCGCCCTGCTGGATCGGAGAACCCAGCACCCACTTCCACTCGGTGGTCTCACCAACCTGCTGTTGCGGATTCTGGAGCAGCGTGTAGGCCTGCGCCGGGTACTCCCTCGCCTCATGAGGGATGAGGTAGAGTTGCGTATTAGGTTTACCAAGAATGATCGCGGCAGGATCCTCAATCTGATCCGGTGTAGTCCAGCGTGTCTCGGGCACCACCATGTAGCCGACTGCCGAGCGACGCGGAGCAAAGATGGTTAGGTTACGCGTACTGCCGGGAACAAGTGAGCCATCGGGGGCGCGCAGGCGTAGGGTATAACTACCAACCGGCAGTTGGACAGGGACACCGTTATTGAGCCCGTTACTCGTCACATTCAACGGCTCCGGCATCTTTGGTTCGGGGGGAATGGTTACCCGCTCACCGGCCTGAATGCGCTGGTTTACTTCGGTAGCCGCGGCGAGCCAGGCCTGCTGCTCACGGTAATAGTCCTGAGAGGCGCGCTGAAACGCTCGCTGCGAGGCGGCGAAGCGCTCCTGCGCAGCATCCGCCTCGGCGCCGATGTAGAGCGTTGCCACCGTCTCGTTCCCGTTGCGCTGATAGTGGATCGTATAACTCGTCGGCGCAATCTCCTGGATCACCCGACCACCCTGCAGAATCTCCATGGTGCCCGCTACCGGCTCGTTGAGGATCTCCCAACTCGCTTTATACTCGTTGGTGATCGGCCAGAAGTAGATCTCGGTGATACGTGGGGAGATAATACTGGGCTGATCGGCGAGCAGATAGATGGTGGAAGGGGAGAGGGGCGAGAAACTACCGGTAAAGGTGCGCGCAATCGCCGCATTGATACCGTAAACGAAGGCACGCTGACGTTCGGGAACCTGGGCCTGGGCCAAGCCACCCGGTGTAGCCAAACAGAGCGACAGGGTCAGCGCGAGCAGGATCCCGCGCAGCAAGCGTGATCTCATGGGAGCACCCCCCGCTTCTCCAAGCCCCAGATCGCCAGCAGGGTCCAGAGGAGCGAGCCTGCAGTGGCGGCCAACAGACGCACGAGCAGGTCGCCCCAGCCTGCGCGAACCGAGGCATCCAATCCCGCGGCAATCAGGGCAAAGGGTGAGAGCCAGTCGAGCAGGTCGCGTAGCGTGCGCAAGAAGCCACGTAGGAAGAGGAGCGCATCGTAGTAGCGCCCGGTAGCCGGAATGCTGAGCAGTGCGGTGTAACCGGCTGGAATGGCTAGGATCACGAGCAGCACCGCACCAAAAAAGAAGATCGCGGTGCGGCTTGAGCCAGCGATGCTCGAGAGGCAGAGGCCAAGGGCGACCGCGGTAGCAGCATAGATCGGTGATGGCAGGAGGCCAACGAGGAGGAGTGGTGGCAAAGGCACGTTGGTCAGCAGGGCGATCAGGGCCAGGATGGGTACGGCAATCAGCATCATCGCGCTATAGAGGACACTCCCCGCAAGCACATGGCCAATGATCACCCCATAGGCATCGACAGGGGCAAAGAAGAGTACCCGCAGGGTACCCTGATCACGGGGACGAGCAATAGCGAGAGTTGCCCAGGCACCCAAGTAGAGGGCGGCGAGGGTCGCGCTGATGAGGAGCGGGGCCAAAAAGGGCCGCGCCACAACCTGTAGGCCGCTCTGGGCGACAAAATTGAGTGAATTGTAGATGACGAGCGCGCTTAACAGTGAACCTAGGGCTGCAGTCAAATAGAAGGCCCAGCCAGCCAAGGCATCACGGATCTCGTGGAGCGCGATCTCACGGGCCACCCGCCAGCGCATGGCCCAGATCAGCGTGCTGCCCCGTAGTCGGCTCAGTGACGAAGCATCGAAGAGGGTCATGAAGTCCTCGCTTGTTCTGCCAACCTCAGCGCATCCTGGCTCGTGATCGTGACAAACGCCTCCTCCAAGCTCATCTTATCGCTCTGCATGCGCAGAATCAGCCCACCCGCCTCACTGATCAGGCGTGAGAGGTTGGCGCGTACATCTTCGTTGCTGCGCAACAGGAGCGTAAGTTGGTTGCCCTGCCGACTTACTTGGGCGATAAAGGGCTGATGCTCCAACCGCTCAATCAATGCAGGGGTCACTTCATCTAGCTCAATCTGCATACGCTGCTGAGTAGCCAGACGTTGGCGCAGACCATCCATCGTATCCTCAACCAGCAGGCGTCCACCGTGGAGAATGCCAATGCGGTTAGCAGAGTGCTCAATCTCCGAGAGGATGTGACTGGAGATGAAGACGGTACCACCAGCCTGCTGGTAGGCCTCGATCATCTCCCGCACCTGCTTGATGCCGTGTGGATCGAGTCCGCTCACTGGCTCGTCCAGGATGAGCAGGCGCGGTTCGTGGATCAACGCACGAATCAGACTTAGCTTCTGACGCATGCCCCGCGAGTAGTCGCGGGCCATGCCGTGGCGAACTTCCCAGAGGTTGAGGGCATGGAAGAGCTCCTCCATGCGCCGCTCGGGTCGCGCAACAGCATAGAGCCCAGCGAAGAAGCGCACTAACTCCCAGGCGCTCATCCGCGAGGTCTCGACCGGCTCCTCCGCCACCACGCCAATCTGACGCTTAAAGGCAAAGTCGCCCGGTTTAACCTCTTCGCCAAAGACAAGGAGCCGCCCACTGCTCGGCGGGGTCAGCCCGAGCAGCATGTGAATCGTCGTGGTCTTACCAGCACCGTTTGGCCCGAGAAAACCGTAGATCTCACCCGCTCGTACGTCGAGTGAGAGGTCATCAACGGCAAGGTGATTCTGGTAGCGCTTGGTGAGCTTGTCGGCTTTGATCATCGCTGCGTACGGGGCCACCAGGTGGTGTAATCGATTACGTCACGGAGCTTGTGGCCCATTATACCACATGGTGCGCGGCCATCGATGATCCCAGGTTAGCGCGACCAACCTCTGGGGAGGGGTGGAGGGCAAGGCCCTCCACAAAAAACTAACCTAACCTTGGCGCCACCAGACGGCACCGTCGGCGCAGCCGAAACCGAACCACACCCTAGAGATCGACATACTCCTGCATGATCAGATCCGCATCATCAATCTCAAACTGCTTGAGCAGCGCCCCGATCAGTTCGGCCTTCTCCGCGGCATCGCTCTGACTCCAGGTACGACTCTTGATCTCCAGGTAGGGGCCAGGTTGCGCGTGGTTGACCAGTTCGTCGATATTGACCGCAAAATCCTTCCCCTGGTAGAGAATGCGCCAACGACGGCGACGCTTCTCAACCGAGGTAATCTTGTCGGGCTGGAAGTATTCACGGTAGAAGCGCACGGTGCGATCAGCGGTTGCATCGTACCGCGCACGTGAGACCAGAATCGCGTGAGGATGCTGACCCTGGAGCGCAGGCTCGGTGAGGGTGATCGTATACTTCGGCTGGATCCGGGAACCCGGATCGATCCGGTGATCCTCACGGAGACGAATCCGACCGCGTGCCGGATCCTCAAAGCTGAAGTAGGTGTCGTACTGGTTGCGCTGGCTCAATTTCGTGATTGTAATGGCCGGATCGTTCAGCAGCGACTCAATCCTGCTAGCATCCCGGATGTGCGCTTTGACCTGGACTTCAAAAATCTCGTTCGAGGTCACCCCAGTGAGGGCAACAATCTTACTCAGCAGGTTATCTTCACGCTGCAGTAAAAACTGGTCGATCCGCTCACTGATCGCCTGCGCACGGGCCAGGATATCCTGCTCATCAACGGTTAGTAGTCGATGATCACGGAGCAGGAAACGTCCATCAACGAGGGTGTGCCGAACATCACTATTGTGCGCCGTATAGACCAGGTAGGAGTAGATCGCATCACTGGTGTAGCGGTAGCGCGGGGTTGAGTGGAGCCGACCGAGCTCAACTACCGTGATATCGGCGCGCTTGCCGGGTTCCAGGGAGCCGATGATCTGCTCTAAGCCGATCGCCCGGGCCCCCCAACATGTTGCGAGGGCGAAGGCTTCGCGTGCGGGGACCACAGTGGGATCGCCACTCAGCCCCTTGGGGAGGAGGGCCGCAAGGTGAATCTCGGTCCACATATCCTGGTCGTCGTTGGAGGCTGGGCCATCGGTACCGAGACCAGTCTTCACCCCAGCCTCAATGAAGCGCTTATAGGGACCAACCCCACTGGCCAGTTTGAGATTCGATGAGGGACAGGGCACTGCTCCGGCGCCGTGGCGGGCCATGAGCAGGATGTCATCTTCTGTGGCATGGATGCAGTGGGCCCCAATGCAGTGAACCTCGAACGCGCCGATGGACTGGGCATAGGCGATGGGGGTCATGCCGCGCTGCTGGCGGCTTTCGACCACCTCACGCGCCGTCTCAGAGAGGTGGGTAACGAGTGGTAAGCCATACTCGCGGCAGAGATCCACAGCCGAGCGGTAGATCTCATCGGTACAGGTGTAGGGGGCGTGGGGGGCAATCGTCGGAATGACTCGTGGGTGGTTGTGCCACTGCTCGATGAAGCGCCGCGCCCGGCCTAGCCCCTCTTCGTAGGAGGCAGCATCAGGGGTGGGCATCCGCATCACCGTCTGACCGCAGATGGCGCGCATGCCACTCTCGTCGGCTGCCCGGGCAACTTGATCCTCAAAGTAGTACATGTCGACAAAGGTCGTCGTGCCGCCACGGATCATCTCGGCGCACGAGAGGAGACTGCCAACGTAACAGAACTGCTCGTCGACGAAGTTGCTCTCTACGGGGAACATGTAGCCAAAGAGCCAGACATCAAGCTGAATGTCGGCCACCAGGCCGCGGAGGAGGCTCATGGGAATGTGGGCATGGCCGTTGATCAGGCCGGGAAGAATGGCACAGCCGGCACAGTCAATGACTTCATCGGCTTCGTAGGCTGCGCTGAGCTCCTCGCTCGGGCCACTGGCGACGATGACACCCCCGCGTACCGCTAATGCACCGCGCTCGATCACCCGCCAACCCGCATCCATTGTGACGACAACACCGTTCGTGAAGAGGAGATCAATTCGCTCACGCATGGCTCTATTCCTGTTAGGCATGGTTTAGTTTCGGCGGCGCCAGCCTGGCACGCTGGCGGCACCAGGGCTGGGTTGGATCTGTTTGTGGAGGGCGCAGCCCTCCACCCCTCCCGCCGTACGGCTGCGCCAG
>CAIWUD010000276.1 GCA_903915775.1 uncultured Chloroflexota bacterium
CGCAACCGAACCATCCCTCGTTGTGGGGGGAGGTGTGGAGGGCAACGCCCTCCACAAAAAAACTCCAACCCAGCCCTGGGAGCGCCAGCGGCGCAGCCGCAACCGAACCATCCCAACGTTAGCGTTGCGCTAGAACATGGCATGGAAGGGGCGCGTAGCATTGACACCGTACAGGAGCAGTTGAATAATAGTTCCAAGGCATTTCTCCCCAACGGGAGACGCCGGTGGCCTTCGCGCCCATAGCTGAGGGCTGCAGCCCGACGGAATAAACTTCCGTCGCACCCCTCCCCGCCGCGTCGAGGAGTAGCAATCATGAATGAGCAGAGTGATAGTGAGCATGGAACCCAGACCGACCCGCCGCAGAGCCTTCCGCTGATCGCGCTTGAAGGTGCGGTGGTCTTTCCTTATACCGTCATCAGCCTGACCCTCGATGAGGGGAATGTGGCTGCCGTTGAGGCTGCCCTCAAGCAGAATCGTCAGATCTTACTGGCCCCAAAGCGTCCTGATGCCGATGAAGAGGCCCCCCTTGCGGCGCAACTCTTCCCCATCGCGGTCATTGGGCGTATCGAGCAGTCGGGAGTCTTGCCCGGTGGGGTGAGCGGGATCATTGTGCGTGGGTTGGTGCGTGCCGAATTAGGGAACCAGGATCTCGAGTTTCCCTACCCGCGCTTTGGCTACACATCTCGGCCCGACCAGTTCGAATTGACCCCTGAGCTTCAGGCCCTGGCAACTGAAGTGCGGGCGGTGATTGATGCCGTCCTCGAACTACGCCCCGGCATGACTCAGGAGATCCGTAATTTCGTGCGCTCGATCGAGGATCCGAGCCACCTTGCCGATAACACCGGCTACTCCCCCGACTACACCTTCGAGGAGCGCCTGACGCTCCTGAGCAGCTTCGATCTCGCTGAGCGCCTGCGGAAAGTGCAGGAGTTCTATCGAAAGCAACTTGCCCTCCTCGAGATTCAGAGCCGCCTGCGCCAGGAGGTGCAGGAGGGCTCAGCGCGGCAGCAGCGCGAGTTCTACCTGCGGCAGCAGATGCGCGCCATCCAGAAGGAGCTGGGTGAGGATGATAGTGAGGTCGCCGATCTCGATGATCTGCGTGAAAAGCTGGCTGCGGTCAACCTGCCTGAAATCGCTCGCAAAGAGGCCGATCGCGAATTGAGTCGCCTCAGCCGGATCAACGGCAGTTCGCCCGAATACCAGATGGTGCGTACCTACCTCGAGTGGGTGGCCGAACTCCCCTGGGGCAAATATACGGATAAGGGCGTTGATATCGCCTTTGCCCGCCAAGTCCTGGAAGAGGACCACTACGGCCTGGATACGATTAAAGAGCGTCTCCTCGAGTATCTCGCCGTCCGTCAGCGCCGTGCCGAGCGAGGTGAGGATAGTGGCCGCCCAGCCCGTGAGCCGATCCTGGCTTTTGTCGGCCCACCCGGGGTGGGTAAGACGAGTCTCGGTCAGAGCATTGCCCGCGCCCTCGGACGGGTCTTCGTGCGCATGAGCCTAGGCGGCGTGCGTGACGAGGCCGAACTACGGGGCTTTCGCCGCACCTATATCGGGTCACAGCCTGGGCGGATCATCCAGGAGTTGCGCCGTGCTGGGGCCGCCGATCCGGTGATTCTCCTCGATGAGATCGATAAACTCGGGAGCGACTACCGCGGTGATCCGGCGTCTGCGCTGCTCGAAGTGCTCGATCCGGAGCAGAACTACACCTTTACCGACCACTACCTCAACCTGCCTTTCGATCTCTCGAAGGTGCTCTTTCTGGCAACCGCCAATACCTGGGATGCCGTGCCGCCTGCGCTGCGCGACCGCATGGAGGTGATTGAACTCTCGGGCTATATTGAGGATGAGAAGGTGCGCATCGCCCAGAGCCACCTGGTGCCGCGCCAGATCCGGGCGAATGGTTTGGCCCCGGCAGAGGTGAGCATCGATGAAGCTGCCCTCCGTGCGATCATCAATGGCTATACCCGTGAGGCTGGGGTACGTAACCTTGAGCGCAACATCGGTGGGGTGCTGCGCAAAGTGGTGCGCAAGCTGGTTGAGGCACAGGGCTCGGAGCAGCACGAGGAGCCAATACCACCCGCATCCGCTACTCCCTTTAGTGTTGATGCAGCTTTTGTGCGCGAGTCCCTTGGGCGTCAGCGCTTCTACAATGAGGCCCAAGAGCGCATTGATCAGCCTGGTGTCGCTACGGGTATGGTCTGGACCCCTGTGGGTGGCGATATCATCTTCGTGGAGGCGGTGGCCATCGAAGGTAACCGTGAACTGAAGATTACGGGCCAACTCGGTGAGGTGATGCGCGAAAGTGCAGAGGCCGCCCTGACCTACGTGCGCTCGCGGGCAACGACCCTTGGGATCGATCCCAAGTTCTTCGATACGCACGCCCTCCACATCCACGTTCCTGCCGGCGCGGTGCCTAAGGATGGGCCATCCGCTGGAATCACCATTGCGACAGCGCTGGCCTCGGCTGCAACGGGGCGCCTGGTACGTGACGATCTCGCGATGACCGGCGAGATCTCGCTGCGTGGTCGCGTCCTGCCGATCGGTGGGGTCAAAGAGAAGGCCCTCGGTGCCCATCGTGCGGGGATCAAGGTGGTAATCCTCCCCCGTCGCAACATGACCGATCTGGACGATTTCCCCACTGAGGTGCGCGCAGAACTGACCTTTGTACCGGTCGATACGCTCGACGATGTGCTGGCTACTGCCCTATGCCCACCAACTGGTGCAACACTCGGTGCAATCTTGGCGGTGCCCCAGCCTCAGGGTGAGCTTGTGAGGTAGTTAGTGGCGGTGCTGCTGCAGTACGTTAGTACCTCTTGCCGCCACCCCGCCCCCATTAGGGGAGAGAGCCGGAATCCTCCCCTAATGGGGGGAGGTTAGGAGGGGGCGCATCTGTACCAACCTGATAAAGCAATACAGGTGGTGTCTAGCGGCAAACCTCCTGGAGTGCCGCGTCCATGACCGCCGCAGTGACCGTATGATGGCGGTAGGGCGGTGGCGTACGTTGTGGGTAGGTGCGATTGCTCAGCAGCACCATCGTGAGGCCACATGACGCCACCCCAACCATGGCGGTACCGGTGAAGCCGGTATGCCCGAAGCTGCCCAACGGTGCCATACCCATGAAGTTTGCCCGGTCCAGCATCCAGCCCAGCCCGCCACGTAGCGCTGCCCCCGTTGCGCTCCGGAGTGTGCCAGTCTGATCGCTCACTGCTCGTGCAACCGTCGCTTCACGGAGGAGTTGCTTCCCCTCCCATGCACCGCCTTCCAGCCACATGCGCATCAGCCGTTCGAGATCGTCGACACTGCCGAAGAGCCCGGCATGGCCTGCGATACCGCCCAGTGTATAAGCACTCTCGTCGTGGACCACGCCATGGATCAGCCCGCCACGCCAGGTGTGATCCCACTCCGTAGGGACGATGCCTGCGCGGAGCGTTGCAGGAGGACAAAAACTGGTGCACACCATACCCAGGGGCCGCACGACCAGCTCGTCGATGGCGCAATCCAGGCTCTGTTCAGTGAGCCTGGCGACGATCTCACCGAGCAGTAGGCTGTTGATGTTCGAGTAGGCGCTCTGGGTTCCAGGTGGATGAACCGGACGGGTAGCCCAGATCGCCCTGCGTAGCTCCGCAGCCCCAGCCGTGCAGAGTGGTGCCAGGCGCAACTCTAGCCCCGAGCAGTGGCTCAGCAGGTGGCGTACGCGCACATCTGTGGCGGCGAGCCCGGGGAGGTAGTAGCTGGCCTCGCGCTCAAGATCGAGCAGGCCTGAGTCGTAGAGCCGCAGCGCCGCCGTTGCGGTGAAGATCTTCGTGAGTGAGGCGAGATCAAAGCGATCATCCTCGGCTACGGGGCGCGATCCAGCATCGCTATACATCGTGGTGCCGTAGGCCGCTCGGTGTACCACCCTCCCGCCGCACCGAATACGTACGACGGCACCAGGAAAGATCCGTTCGTTGATCGCCCCATGAATTAGCTGATCGATCACCACCAACCCCACCACTGCTATGATCGCATCAGCAGGCTAAAGACGACCACACCGTAGCGCCACTGGGCCCGTAGGCGTAACCCAGCGACAGCTAGACGCCGATTGAGCTCGGTGAGGGTAGGAAATTCCACACCACCCAGACCAAGACCCGCCTGGAGCGTACGGCCAGCGGTTGTGCTACCTTTCACTAGGCTCATGAGCACACAACGTCCGTCAGGGGCAAGGGTACGGTGCAGTTCACTTAGTGCCTTACCACTATCACCAATCTCATTGAGCGAGCCGCCCATGACCAGTGTCGCAGCGGTAGCAGGGGCAAACGGTAGGGCCTGGGCTCGTGCGCGTACAAAACTGATCCGCACCCCTTCACGCTGGGCAAAGGCACGCGCCTGCTTCAGCATCGGCAGCGAATGGTCGATCCCGATTACATGGCCAGGCAGACCGTTACGTGCACGCTCCAGTGCACGGGCGTAGAGACCGTTCGAGCAGGCGACATCGACGATCAACCCACCTCGCGGCACATCGACCAGACCAACCACCAGCGGTAGTTCACGCTCGTAGCCAAAAGGCTCACCAGTGAGGAGCGTCAGGGCCCGTGGGCGCCAACTCCGCTCATAGGCCCAGGCGGCAACTGGGAGCGCATTGGTGAGTTGAGCCAGGGTGGGTGGTAGGCCAAGCCCCGGCAGGAGATCGGCGATTCCGTCGCGGATCGGGTAGCGTGCGGCGCAGCCTACACACGTGAGTGTACCATCGCGGATTGTCCCATCTGCCCCCTGCACGTCATCTGCCGATAGCGTGAGTGCATGGGCTGGGTGGTGCGGGCAGCGTAGGTAGCTCAGCGCCTCAGGATACACTGCTATCTCCTGATGGCGCGAGCATGTAGAGCGGTACTGGACCGCCATCCATACCTGTCGGAGGCGTATCTTTGAGCTGTCCCCCTTCAACAAGCGCAAGAAAGAGATCGAGGAGCTGCGGATCCCACTGTGTCCCCCGCCCCGCCCGTAGACGCTGTAACACATCACGCTGATCCAGGGCACTCCGATAGGGGCGATCCGTCGTCATCGCGTCGTACGCATCAACAATCGCTACGATGCGAGCACCTATGGGGATCGCCTCACCAGACAGACCGAGAGGGTAACCTAGACCATCCCAGCGCTCGTGGTGGTGGCGAATAATTGGTCCGACCTCGCTTGCGAAGCGCATGGATTGAATGATGCGCGCCCCATAGTCGGGGTGCTGCTTAATCTGTTCATACTCCTCAGCAGTAAGATCGCCCCGTTTGCGTAGGATCGCATCATCGATAGAGATCTTCCCAATATCGTGGAGTAGCCCGCCAAAGCGGATGGCGATACGCTGGTGCAACGGGAGCTGCGCAGCCATGGCTAGCTGCTCACTGTAGCTCGCGAGGCGCCGCAGATGCCCCTTGGTATAGGTGTCCTTGGCTTCAACAGCGAGTGCTAACATAAAAACGACCTGCTCGGTTCGTTCGAGCTGGTCGGTCAGTCGCTTCACTCGTAGCTGGGATCGGATGCGGGCACGTAGGAGATTCGCATCAAAAGGCTTCGTCAAAAAGTCGTTGCTACCCACCTCGATGGCACGCCGACGATGTTCGCGATCGTCGAGGCCAGTGATCATCGTCACCGGGATCAGTGCCGTCGCTTCATCCTCCTTCAGACGCTGGCAGACGGTAAAGCCGTCGAGGAGGGGCATCATAATATCGAGCAAGATCAGGTCGGGAGGCTCACGGGCCACGATCTCGAGTGCCTCGAGACCATTTCTGGCGATCATGGTGGTATAACCGTCGTGGATCAGAATACGCTCAAGGAGATCGACAATCGTGGGATTGTCATCCACAATGAGGATTTTTGCCAACACATCCGCCCCCTTCACTGATGGCCCCGGATCACATGAACGACTGCACAGAGAGATCAGGCGGATCGCTGCTCTCGCCCGCACAGAGGCGGTCGAGACGCTCACGCAGATCCAGCAGATCCAGTCCCTGGTAGTGATGAGGGAGATTCATGAGTCGCGCACGGCTCTTCGCCCAGTTGAGAGCAAGCCCTCTTCGGTTGCCCTGCTGCCATTTGACGAGCGCCGCAGCGGCCTGGATCAGTGCCTGATAGAAGTGCACCTCTTCGTCGAGCGCTGCATCTCCTTCAGGAGGAGCCATACCCACAGTCTGGATGTTGCGCCGCCGGCACGCTAGCCAGCACGCCTCCCACTGCTCATGGGCAAGCCAGTAGTGACCCGCATTGAATAGGCGGATTCCCTCCAGATAAGCCGCAGCCGAGTTACCCATGGTTAAGGGATGTTGAACATCTTATTAGGAGGTGTGGAGGGCAAAGCCCTCCACAAAAGACCCCAATCCAGTCCCGGTACCGCCAGAATGTCAGACTGGCGCAGCCGTAAGGGAGAATGAGCCTCCCTGCCTGACGTTGGGAACTCTACCCACTGCAACTTCCACAACCACCGCCGCCACTCGACTGTCCACCACTCGCCGTGCGGAACGAGTGGCCACAGCCACAGCTAGAAACGGCATTCGGGTTGTCAATCTTGAACCCACCGCCCATCAGGCTATCGACGTAATCGATTGATGCACCGGCTAGGTAGTTCGCACTGATAGGGTCGACCAGGACGCGCAGGCCCGATGCACTGAACTCGGCATCGCCCTCGCGGGTCTCATCATCGAACGTCATACCATACTGCATACCCGAGCAGCCACCACCCGACACAAACACGCGCAGGGAGTAGCCATCAAGCTGCTTCTCCCGCATCATCGTCAAGAGCCGGTCTGCTGCCAGATCACTCACTGTAAGCATGGGGGAGGCACTGGTCAGTTCGATCAGGCTCTGCTCCATTGTTGCCATAACGTTCGTCCTCCTTACGATCCTACGATAGACTTCCATACGGCTGCGTCACACGTAACCGTCACAGAACGGGGCCTCTCAGGCTGGCTCTGCTCTCCTAAACCTGCCAGGTTGGTTAGGTTCCCACCATTTTCCCCGGCAGTATAGCAGATGTGGTGGAGAAATGCTAGATCGATCTTGCGTATGGGTGCGACGTAGATCCCATGCGTTCCCCGCAAACCAGGTTGATACTGCTAGGCCTCAGATGGCTTGCCGACCTGCATAGCCGCCAACTCCTCACCGTGAGCCTTGAGCCCGAGACAGAGTAGGAGCATCACGACCATGACCGCCGCACAGGCCAGGTAGGCTGCCGCGAGCCCAGCCATCCCTCCGTCCATCGCGTCGGCTAGGGCGCCCAAGCTGGCAACCACGAGGAGACTACCTACACTCGTGCCCACGTTGACGAGACCCTGTGCCGCACCGCGCTGCTCAGCGGTGACTTCGTTCAGGACGATGGTGCGCAGGGCTCCACCAACCACAATCCCCACCCCTAACCCGATGAGCATGGTTGCCGGGAGGAAGAGCCAGAGCCCGAGTTCAGGCCGCGTGAGGGCAAGCAGGGCTGCGCCAATGGCGAGTGTACCGAACCCGATCAGCAGTACCCTACGCGAGCCAAGGCTATTCAGTAGCCGACCGAAGATCACCGAACCGGCTGATGACGCGATGACTAACGGGATGAGCAGTAGCCCAGCCTGGTTTGGGGCGATGCCTAACCCGGCTACCGCAACCGAGGCGATGAAGATCACGCTGCTCATGCCGAAGCCAGCCCCCACACAGAGGATGTAGGTCAGGGCGAGTTGGCGCTGGGTGAAGAGGGTTAGTGGCACCACCGGTTTCACCGCGCGTCGCTCAACCATTACCAGGGCGATGAGTCCGATCAGTGCGCTGGTCAGCAGCCAGGGCCAGAGGGTGAGCCCAGACAGTTCATCGAGCAGCCGGTTGATACCGAGAACCAGGCAGGCCAGGACGAGCGCCACAAGCGTGATCCCGGCCCAGTCAAGGGGCTGGGGATTCGTTGACCGTGTGGCTGGGAGCCGCTGGATCCCCATCCAGAGCACGAGGGCCGCTATGGGCAGGTTGATCAAGAAGATCCATTGCCAACTCAGTACGAGGAGCATGAGTGAGGCTACGAGTGGCCCGAGCAGAAACGCCATGCCAAAGGTTGCACCAATCAGCCCGAGCGCCTTCCCGCGCTCGGTGGCTGGAAAGGTATCACCCACCATGGCGCTGGCCGTTGGGGTGATGCCACCTGCACTGAAACCCTGGATGGCTCGTCCGACGAGGAGGAGCCCAAAATTGGGCGCGAGGGCGATGAGGAGTGAGCCCAGGGCAAAACCGATCACACAGAAGAGGTAGATAGGTCGGCGTCCATGCCGATCGCTCAGGCTGGCCATGAGCGTCGTACTGGTCAGGGTGAAGAGGCTGAAGATGATCGTGACCATGCCGATCTGGCTGTTGTCGACGGCAAAGGCCGCCTTGAGCGCCGGAATGGCCGGGGCGACGACTGCGGCATCAAGGGCGGCCATAAAGACCCCGATAAAGAGGACGGTGAGGACGCTACGCTGGCCTTGAGGATCGAGAACCTGACTACTCGCGCTCTGCATACGGTCTCCATTGGCTGAAGGTAGGGTGGTACCGGCATGGTTTCCAATACGATCATCCCCGCGGGGGGAGTGGTGCCCCATAAGGGGCGTTGGTGGTGGGGCGACATCGCGTCTACGGGGCTCCAAGCCGCTGCATCCCGCCGTTGGTAGCGGCAACACCGCGTCGCCCGGGTGCGCACCCCTACCTACTCCTTCTCGAGTGGTAAGAGTGAGCGAATCGAGCCGTCGATTCTACGCCTGAAGAGCTGTACGGCGATCTCCTCCGCTGCCGCCAGGCACCAGAGGCCGGCTGCGAGGTTGAAGAGTAGCGGACTGTACCTCCCCTGCCAGAAGGTGTCGAGGACAAACAGTGCCTGGACTAGGCCGGCAATCCGTGCTAGGCGTAGGTGCAGGCCAGTGATACGGCCATGCTTGATCAGCCCGACCAGCCATGAACCGAGCGCCAAGAGGAGTGCCGTGATAGCCATGGGTTTGTGATTGCTGATGAGGTTGGGGTGGAGGAGTAGGAGCCAGGCTAGGACGGAGAGGGTGAGGAGTTTATCCGCCAGCGAGTCGAGGTGCGCCAGGCGCTCATCACCATCCTGACCCAGGCGTCGGGCCGCCATGCCGTCAAGGAGATCAGTGCTCACCGCGATCAGGAGCCCAATCGCCAGTGCTCGTTGCATCCCGTTCAGCGCCAGAACCCAGAGGGGGAGGAGCAGCACGATCCTGGTGCCGATCAACAGGCGCGGTAGTTGGTGCAGGAGGGTGCTCATAGGAGCAGATCTACCTGCTGTTCAAAGGGCTTTGCTGCCTCGCCTGCCGCATCGGTACGGAGCAGGCGCAAGATGTGGGGGCGCATGATGTCCAGTTCGGTTGAGCTAAACTGCTCACTGCCAAAACGCTCTACGTTTGCTAGTTGGAGCGCCAGAATGCGCTGATCCTGGCGTGCGACGAGTTGGAGCATGGCCCTAAGGGGGGGGACCACCATCCAGGCTGGAAGGGGCGCAGATGATCCGCTGGCAATCGCAAAGACCTTCAGCTCCCGTTCACTCACGGGGCTGAAGAAGAGGCGGATGAGCAGACGGCTCTTTCCCGCAGCAAGGTACTCCAGTTCTGCCGTAGCAGGGAGGATGAAGCGCCCAACGGAGCTGTCAATCCCCATGCCAAAGAGGCGTGAAACGAGCCCAGATTGGCGCCCTTCGCCGATATACTCCGCCTCGACCCGGTCAGGTTCACCCCGTACCATCGCCGTGACCCGTCGACGACTAGCTCCGTCGCGTACCACGCCCGTGTGGACGAAGTGGGTGTGGGTGGGATCGAGGAAGTTCTCGAGGCCGTCGATCAGGCTGGCAGTAAGCGTAAACTCACCGATTGCTACCGCATCGCCCTGGGTGCGCGGCTGGGTCTCCGGTAGGCCACGCTCCCCCTCCGCATCGAGCCGCACCCAGACTAGGCCCCCCTGCTCGACGCTGCGGTAGGACGGTACGCTCCGGCTGGGGTGGGCGGCAACGCCACACCGCCCCGGTACCCCCTGACAGACCCCTGCATGGTCGAAGCGCCACCCGTGGTAGGGGCAGACCAAGCTGCTGTCGCTGACCCAGCCGGCAGAGAGGGGAGCGTTGCGGTGGGCGCAGCGATCGCGTAGCGCTGCTGGATGACCATCATCTGTGCGGAAGAGCACGATCGCCTCGCCGAGCAGCGCTCGCTTGAGCGGCCGTCGGCCTAACTCCCGTGCTCGACAGACGGGGAACCAGTGGCGTCGGAGGCTGCTAAGTTGGAACATAGCGTTGGGCATCGTCTCGTCATGGTTTACGTTTGGGGTACGGCATGGTCCAGATCAGCGTGACCAGTTCCCGAAAACAGCGAGCATGCGCTCGGTGATCCCAGGTGGGGGCAAGGTGTGCGGGAGGTGTGAAGGGCGACACCCTCGACCTAGTTCGAATCGTCGTGGTAGAGGCGTTGTGCACCCACAGGTCAGGACGCTCACCCTTCGCCCGCCCCAACCTGGGCGATGGCATCAATCACAATCAGCATGCCGGTTGGCAGAATACTCCCCACCGTCGTACGCGCCGGCTTCGGGTCAGGCAGCATGGCGGTGTAGACGGCATTATAGCGTGCGAAGAGGCTGAGATCGCTCAGGTAGACCGTTACCTTCACTACATCAGCTGGGGTCGCACCCGCCGCCGCCAGGATCGCCAGGACATTCTTGAGCGTTTGAGCGGTCTGCTCCTCAATCGTATCACCGGCGAGCTTACCGGTCTGCGGATCGCCCGCCCCCTGACTGGAAACAAAGACCAGGTCGCCTACACGCATCCCCTGTGAGTAAGCCCCACCTGGCTGGGGCGCTTGATCGGTACGGATCGGCTCTTTGCCCATGGTTGCTGCTCTCTCTCTCTGCTATGGCCTGGCTCGATGTCGGCTGCGCCGACGCTGCGGTCTGGCATTACCAGGGTTGGGTCTCTTGGCGGGCTGTGCCCTTCGCACCTCCCGCAGAACGGTCAGGTTGGTTTGCACTGCTGGCGGTGGCCGTGGGTGTTGGGGTCGCGGTCGCTGTGGCCGTGGGTGTTTCGATGACGGTCGCTGTGGACGTCGGCGTCTCGGTGACGGTCGACGTATGCGTGGGTGTTTCGGTGACGGTCGACGTATGCGTGGGTGTTGGTGTGTTGGAAGCGGTCATAGTTGCCGTCGGTGTAGCAGTAACCGTCGCCGTCGGTGTGGGCGTTGGCGTGTTGGAGGCGGTTGGGGTGGGTGGCGGTTTGATCGCCAGTGGGAGGTAGAGTGGGCGCGGTGGTGCGCTCGTCGCTGTTGCTGTAGGCGTCGGTGTGGGCGTTGGCGTGGGCGGGTCGGAGTCGAGCCAGAGCCAGACGCTAGCGATGCAGCCCGCTGAGTAGCCAAGTGGGCAAGGGTCAGGGCCACCGCCATACCAGCCCATGGGGTTGGTCTGCTTACCTCCGTAGCGCACCTCGAAGTGGATGTGCGGAATCCCCCCGGCTGTACCACTTAGGCCGATCAGTTCACCCTGGCCAACGGGCACTCCCGGTCCTGAGTTGGGTGTACCAATGTAGACTGCGCTCATGTGCCAGATGACGATCTGATACATATCACAGTTTGGATGGCAAATCAGTAGGCCGCCATCACTTAAGCGATTATACAGCAGCCCTGCAGCCGGGGCAAAGATCGGCGTACCGTAGGGCATCCAGAAATCGTCGCCATCGTGGGTATCGTAGGTCGTGTTGGTCCGCCCCAGGTAGTCGAGCATCCCCGGCACGTTGGGCGAGCCACTTTTATCAACCGACGGGTAGGTATGGTCGTAGTAGCTACGCCCCTGTGGCGTAACCAGGAAGGGTTGGCGCAGGAAGGGGGTACGCTCCTGGGTCAGGTCGATCGTATCAGTTGAAGGATCGCCGAAGTGGCGTGTATAGAGGGTATGAAAGCGCGCTTGGAGGGCCTCAAGCTCACCGGTGGCTGCCAGTGGCTGGAGGAGGAGGGCGAGGCCCAGGTTCGCTACGGGCTCTGTGGGCAGCAGGGGGTCGCCAGCACACCCACCCAGGCGTACCAGTTCACTCGGGTGTGGACCGAGCGCAGCGCGCACGCGGGCAACCTGGATGGCGAGCCAGCGCTGCCAAGCTGCGTCATCCTCGGGTGGCAGATGGGTGGTATCGAGTGCAGCGACGACCAGCAGGAGGCGCGTATTCACCCCGTGGAGGATGGCGGCGACCTCCAGTTGGGAGCGTTGCGCCTCGCTCAGCTGCAGACCGAGCGCCTTGGCCGCCTGCTCCAGCGCCGAGCCATACCAGCCAGCACTGTTGAGGAGCAGCGTGTCGGGGTAGGCCGGGGTGCGTGTGGCCAGGGGAGAGGGGGCTCCGTTCGGCACCGCGTAGAGATCGACGAGGCGTGTAGCCGGGGGCACGTTGGGGTCAAACAGCGCCGCGGTCGCCTCATCCCAGGCGCTTCCTTCAGAAGCAGGATGGGATACGCAGGCTGCAGGCAGTGGCGCAGCCGTAGGGGGTAGCGTGGCGGCAAGCATCAGCCCAACGAGGATGAAGATCGTGGATGCCAGGGGGCGCATAGATGGTGGAGCGTTGATCATAGTGCCATCATGTCCAGTTTGAGGGCCTCTAGTATACTACGATAGTAGGATACCTGCTTCCCGCAACCTCTATAAGACGTTTTGCCGAACAGCATGCACTTTCCACTTACCGAACAGTTAGGCATCATCTGCCGCTTCGAGCAGCAGATTCCCGGGCGACTCCACCCCGACGGACGGCGCTACCTCCCACAGATCCTGCTGCGGCCTATCAGGGGGAGCATCCTCCTCGGTATCGTTGATCGTCACCATCGTGTAGCTCTCAGCGATGAAGGAAAGACGGGCCGGGCGCGGCTCGTTGCTTCACTGGGTAGTGTACGGAGCCAGCGCCCGCCTTACCGCCTGGGGATACTCCCCGAATCGTCCGCCCAGAGTGGGATTACCTTCATGCCCACACTCCTCGGCCATGTCCACGAAGTGGCGACCATGGAAGTGAGCTCGGCACTCCTCCCCTCTTCCTCCACCTATGTCGAACTGAGTCTGAACATTGGGGTGGGGCTGATTGGGTTACGTACCAATCTGACTACAACCGACTTCCCTGGAGGCTCACTGGCACCAGGGAGCTTCCTGGAGCTCATCCGTACGCGGATTGATATCCTGGAGTTCGTTCCTCTGTAACTGTTCATACTGCTTCCTGGCGGTACCAAAGTTGGGTTAGGGTTTTTTGTGGAGGGCTTGCCCTCCACACCTCCCCAGAGGGGGCGAGTCGGCTGCGCCCTCCACACTTCCTGTGCGCTGGTTAAGCCAGTTTGAACCGTGCATCCCTTTGACAGTACTCTACTTTCACCATATAATCCAGATTGAACGCTTCTAGCCAAACAACAGGCAGCATCTACACGATTGACGCAGCAAGCACTGGTAGATCGCGGACTACGCCGTCCGAACACCCGTACAGGGTTACCGCACCACCGAACTGCCCCTATCGAGCGGCTCAGTGGTGTATTTCGTGTTCGGTGGTGCGTGTAGTGCTGCTAGGGAGATGGCTGAGCGTTGCGGGCCAGAGGTGCCCATGTACGGGTGCTCATGGCACAGATGCCCCCTTTGACTGGTCGGTCAAGGGAGTTTGCTGAAGGAGGAGTGATCGTGAAGGGTGTTCTCTCCAGACGTAGCGCCGCCCTCGCCCTGCTGGCGCTGATCGTACCCATCCTGGCGGCCTGTGGCGGTGCTCC
>CAIWUD010000277.1 GCA_903915775.1 uncultured Chloroflexota bacterium
CCCTCCACGCCTCCCCGGTGGGGCAAGCCCCTCCCCCCAGCGGGGGGAGGTTGGGAGGGGGGTTGCCGCACGTGAGCCTAGCCCTGGTCGGGGCCAGCGAGGCGTTGCAGTTCGTGGAGCTTGACCAGGGCATCGAGGGGCGTGAGTTCATTCAGGTTGAGCCGACGCAGATAGGTGAGCAGCGGATTGGGGGCAAGGTCGAAGAGCGAGAGTTGGGCTGAGGGGGCTGGGGCGCTAGGGGCTGGTGGTTGCACTCCCTCGGGCTGCTGGGTTCCCCTATCCTGACCCTCAAACTCGCTCAGGAGTTGGGTAGCACGGCTGATGACGCTGCGCGGTATGCCGGCGAGCTCGGCAACGTGAATGCCGTAGGAGCGGTCAGCGTTGCCACGCCGTAGTTCGTGGAGGAAGACGACCTGGCCGTTCTGCTCGACAGCGGCCATGTGGTAGTTGCGCAGCCGCGGCAACCGCTCCTCCAGGGCGGTCAGTTCGTGGTAGTGGGTGGCGAAGAGGGTACGGCAACCGAGGCGTGGCTCATTGTGGATATACTCGATGACCGCCTGGGCAATAGCCATGCCATCGTAGGTTGAGGTGCCCCGGCCAACCTCATCAAGAATGATCAGGCTACGCCGACTACTCTGCAGGAGGAGGGCAGCGGTTTCGGTCATCTCGACCATAAAGGTACTTTGGCCGGTGGCGATGTCATCCTGGGCACCGATACGGGTGAAGATGCGGTCGACGAGCCCAATCTCGGCGTGGGTAGCGGGCACAAAGGAGCCGATCTGCGCCATGAGCACAATTAGGGCCACCTGACGGAGGAGCGAGCTCTTCCCCGACATGTTTGGCCCGGTAATGATCAGGAGTTGCTCACGTGTGCAGTCGAGGCTCGTGTCGTTGGGGACGAAGTCGCCACTAAGCATCTGTTCAACCACGGGGTGTCGTCCAGCGACAATCTTGAGGGTAGTGCCCTCATTGAGCTCTGGTCGGCTGTAGCGCCCACGGACGGCTGCCTCGGCAAGGGCAGCCAGGGTGTCTAGGTTGGCGAGGGCCTGTGCGGTTGCGCGTAAGCGCTCAATCCCACTGCTCACAGAGCCACAGAGCTGGGTGAACGCCGCACGCTCCAGTTCGACCAGTTGGAGCTTAGCTTCATTGATCACCCCCTCCCACTCTTTAAGTTGGTGGGTAATGTAGCGTTCAGCGCCAACGAGGGTCTGCTTGCGCTCATACTCCTTGGGAATGAGGCGCTCATCGGTGGTACGCGACAGTTCAATGTAGTAGCCAAAGACGCTGTTGTAGCCGACCTTGAGTGACTTGATCCCCGTACGCTCGCGCTCCTTCACTTCCAGGCGGTCGATATACTCCTGGGCATGGCGGCTCAGCCGAACGCGCTCGTCGATGCGCTGATCGTAGCCAGGACGAATGAGGAGCCGAGGGCGTTCGCCGCTCTCATCACCGCTGCGCAGGTAGTTTGAGGCACCGAGGAGGGCTGGGGGATCGTCGTCGAGGGCCCGTTCGAGCAGATCGAGCAGATCGCTGCAGGGGTCGAGGAGCGGTGGAGGGGGGGCAGCAACCGGATCGGCAAAGAGCTCTGCATCCTCTGGGGCTTGTTGCTGCGGCGTTGGTACGGGTTCGGAGAGCAGTTCGGGGAGGCGTGTACCAGCGGCGGTGAGGAGGGCAGGCATGGCGCGCAGGGCGGTACGGAGCTGCACGAGATCGCGTGGAGTGGCGACCGCAACTCCTTGGGCGATCCGATTGATGGCGCGCTCCATATCACCAACCGTCGTGAGCGCCTCGCGGAGTTCAGCGCGGAGGAGAGCATCTTCAACCAGCGCAGCAACGGCGGCCTGGCGTCTGAGTAGGGGAGGGAGCTCAAGGAGGGGTTGCGCGATCCAGCGCCGGAGGAGACGGGCACCCATGGGGGTACGGGTGCGATCGAGAACGCTCACCAGGGTGGTTTTACCACCCTGACGATTTGGCTCAAGGAGTTCAAGATTGCGTCGGGTCTGGGGATCGAGCAGCATGCAGCTGCTGGTGGTATAGACGCTCAGGCTCGTCAGTTGGGCCGCCTGGTGGCGTTGAGTCTCGTGAACATACTGGAGGAGCGCACCAGCGGCGCGGGCGGCCAAGGGGCGTGAGTCGAGGCCAAAGGCAGCCAGCGAGCCAACGCGCAACTGGCGCAGCAGACGCTCCTGAGCCTCACGGAGATCCCAGTGCCAGGCCGGCCAGGCGGTGATCTGGCCACGTGTCCAGCGCGCGGCGCTCTCGCTCTCCAGGCGCCGAGCTACCCGTTCGTGGGGGAGCAACATGTCGCGCTCATCTTTGGTCATGGGCGCGAGATCTTGGCTGAGGCGGGCCTGGGTTGGGGTAAAGCTAGGGAGACGGAGATCCTCCTGGTCGGGGACGAGGAGTTCGGCAACCTGGAGGCGGGCGAGCTCACTCTGGAGTTGGGCCTGGCTCCGTTCACCGAGAAACTCAATGGCGGCAAACTCGCCCGTACTAAGATCGGCGTAGGCCAGACCGATCTGACCAGCTTCCACGATCGCAGCCGCCAGGTAGTTATTGACGGAAGCTGCGAGCATCGCCGAGTCGATCACGGTGCCTGGGGTGATCAGACGGACGATCTCGCGATGCACCATCTTGCGTTCAAGCTCACCAGCTGGCGTCTGTTGGACGCCCGAGGCAAAGACGGAGCGTGGGCGGGTATCGTTGCGCGTCGCTTCAGTCTCGGTGATCTGTTCAGCAATGGCGACGCGGTAGCCACGGCTCACGAGATCGCTCACGTAGCGTTCCACAGCGTGGTAGGGCATACCGGCCATGGGGGCGTAGAGTTTCTGGCGCTCTTTGGGCTGACGGCGATCGATCGCGTAATCTTTGCGCGTCAGGGTGACATCGAGGAGTTCGGCGACAAGTTTGGCATCGTCGTCAAAGGTTTCGTAGAAGTCACCGAAGCGAAAGAGGAGGATGGCGTCAGCAGCCTGCTCTTTGAGTTTGCGATACTGGCGATACCAGGCGTGAAGTTCGATGGTAGGCATGCTTCAGTTTCGGCTTTGCCGATGGTAGAGTCTGGCGTGACCAGGATGGTGAAACTATTTCAGCGCCGCGAGATGTAACCGCGCAGGTTAGGGATGAGGTGGGACGGCCCAATGAGGATCGGCTCGCTCAACCGACGTCCAGTCAG
>CAIWUD010000278.1 GCA_903915775.1 uncultured Chloroflexota bacterium
GTGGGAAATGCGCCTCAAGATGAGTGCTCTCGCAGCTATTGGCTGGTAAGACTCCCAGGAGATGACTGGGGTAAGCGGCTGGTGCTCGAAGCGGGGTGACCCGTGCAGGCTACCAGTGCGCAGAGTCGAGGGCTTCCCTCCGCTGCCGCAAGCGGTAGGATGTTGAGAATAGTAGTACGTTACATCTACACATACTTCAGTTGGGAGGGTAGGGTAGTCCCTCTGCCAGTGAGTGTGTGATTTGCACGGTGGAACCACCCCGTCCCATCCCGAACCGGGTCGTGAAACACTGTAGCGCCGATACTACTGGGGCCTGAGCCCTGGGAAGGTAGGTCCACGCACTCCCACCATAGGTAAACTCGAAGACCTCGCTCGGTAACGGGCGGGGTCTTCTGGCTTTTGCCGGAGGTGTGGAGGACAAAGCTATCCACGTGGTGGAAAGCAAAGCCCCTCACAAAAAGAGCGCTCTAGCCTTGGTAGTGCCAGACGATCGAGTTAGCACAGCTGATACTGACAGGTATCACTCTGTCGTACGGGGTGCCCAACTCTGTTGTAAGAGTGGCCAGGCACGCCAGAGATATTCGATTCCTGAGGTGACTGTCCACGCGACGGCAAGGGCAATGGCTAGGGGCCAGAGATTGAGCAGCGGGATGAGCGCACCATCTAGTGTGTCTGCGAGAAAGCCGCCACGCTCAGCGTTGGCCGCAAGCATACGCCAGGTTAGCGCTACGACAGTAATGACTAACTTCTGCTTGCCAAGCTTACCGGCAGGTATGACGACTCCCTCGGCAGCGGCAAATGAGCGCAACCCCGAGATGATAAACTCGCGTGTAATGATCGCAAAGACGGCCCAGCCAGGGAGCATGCCGTTCTGAACCATTGGTATGAGGGCACCGGTGACAAAGATCTTGTCGCTGATCGTGTCAAGAAAGATGCCAAGAGGTGAGACAACGTTCAGGTGACGGGCAATTTTCCCATCAGCGATATCGCTGAGCGCCATGAGGAGAAAGAGAACGGTAGCCCAGAGGTAGGCAGCGGGTTGCCCAAGTACGATGAGCCAGAAGAGCAGCGGTGTGGCGATAATCCGAAGGAGACCCAGCAAGTTTGGAATGCTGCTGACACTCAAGCTCATACGGCTGTCCTACTTAAGCCCACCTAATGCTTTTCCCACTGGGCTCACTTCACCATTGACGTGCGCATCACCAGGTGTTGTGGGCTCTGCACCCCGTGAGCGATGATATGTGCGGGCATCTTGCTCATCAGGGTCGATCACGCTCGATTATAGCATGGACGCATAGTGTGTGTCTGAACTTGTCATGCCTGGTTGCAACAGGCCGTATCTACCATAATGCTACTTGCGCGTTCAAAGAACTTACGGTACAGTAAAGATAAGACTAATGCAAAATCTGTGCAAAGATGAGCTGGCCATGCGGTGCTGTCTAGAAGCGTGACCGCGCCAAGGCTCACCTGATGGTCAATGAGGAGGAGGCGATGACGGAACCACGACGTCCTCAGGAGCAACTGAAGGGTCTTTGGCTTGCCGATGTATCGATCCGACAGCCGGTCTTCATCACCATGGTGATGCTGGCAGTCGTGACCTTTGGCATCCTCGCGTTTCGAACGACCCCGGTCAACCTGCTACCGGATATTGATATCCCTGTTATGTCGGTCGCTATCGCATACCCCGGTGCCGGGCCGGAGAGTGTTGCTGACCAGGTGGTTCGTCCCATTGAGGATGCCGTCAATACGATCGCAGGTCTGAGTGACCTTACGGCAAATGCGAGTGAGGGTCTGGCCGTCCTGATCCTTGAGTTTGAGGCCGGTACCGATATCAACCGTGCCGATCAGGATGTACGTGAAAAAGTCAATGCAGTCTTGCCACAACTGCCGCGTGACGTGCGTCAGCCCGTCTTCCAGCGCTTCGATCCGAACCAGGATCCGATCATGTCCGTTGCCGTGGCTGGAACGGTTGGTCAGTCGCCGCTCGAGTTGCGTAGCTTGCTCGACAATGAGATTGTGCCGCTACTACAGCGCGCAGAGGGTGTCGGTAATATTGATGTGAGTGGCGGTGAGACACGCCAGATCAACGTGCTGATGGATCTCCAGAAGATCCAGGCGTACAATCTCCTCCCAGTGCAGATTAGTGGTGCACTGCGCCAGGCTAATGCCAACCTTGGTCTTGGTAGTGTGACTGAGGGGTCAACTGATATTAGTCTGCGTGTGCCCTCACTCCTGCAGAGTATTGAAGATATTGAGCAGATCCAGATTACCGGTACGCCCTATCGCATTGGTGACGTTGCTACAGTCGAAGATGGGGTGGCTGATGTCACAAGCTACGCACGGCTTAATGGTACCGATGCGATCATCCTCTCGGTTCGCAAACAGTCTGGCACCAATACCGTTGCAGTAGCTGATAATGTGCGTGCTGCTCTGGACACGATCTTTGCCACACGTCCCGATCTTACCTACACCATCCCCCGTGACGACTCGGAGTCGGTGCGCAGTTCGGTAATCTCTTCTGTAGAAGAGCTCATCTTCGCCTCAATTGCCGCCTTCCTGGTGGTCTGGTTCTTCTTCCGCAATCTGCGTAGTACCCTGATCACCATGTCGGGACTCCCGGTGATCTTGATTGGTACCTTCATCTTCATGCCCTTCTTTGGGCTGACGGTCAATTTGATCACGCTGCTCGCCCTTTCGCTCTGTGTTGGTCTGGTGATCGATGATGCGATCGTGGTGCGCGAAAATATCTTTCGCCATATGGAGCGTGGCGAGCATGCGGCTGTCGCCTCATCCAAGGGGACATGGGAGGTTGGCCTCTCGGTGCTGGCGATGACGCTGACCATCGTAGCAGTCTTTGTCCCGGTGACCTTTGCTGAAGGGACTGCAGGGATCGTCTTTAAGTCCTTCGGTATCGTGATCGCCGTAGCTATTCTGCTCTCTCTGGTAGAAGCCTTCACGCTGGCACCGATGCTCTCGGCGAACGTCTTCCCGAACACGAATGTGAAGCAGCGTCCCGAGCACGGTCCGCACCATGATGCACTACCGGGCTTGAAGCTCGATCATATTGAGGGTAGCCACGTTGACCGTGATGCCGGGTTGATCCACGAGGCCCAGGAGGATCCCGGGCGAATGGGGGTGGCGTATGGTAACCTCCTCGCCTGGACGCTCAAAACGACCCGTAACCGGCTCATTGTGGTTGGCATTGCGATGCTGGTGCTGGTGCTGAGCGTGCTGGTTGCTACGGGGCTCAAATTCTCCTTCTTTCCCGAGCAGGATCCCCACGAGTTTCTCATGGGTTTCGAGGCCGCGCCTGGTACCACGCTGGCGGAAACGAATCGCCTCGCGGCGCAGGCTGAGCAGATTCTGCTCGCTGACCCAGCTGTTGAGACGGTGATCGCGAATGTGGGCTTTACGGGTAACGCTGAGCGCACGCAGTTCTTTGTAAAACTGGTTGGACGTACGCCCACCATTCCGGTACAGGAGCGCCTGCGTGAGCAGTTGCTCTTCCTACCGCGGCTTTCGTTCGCGCTGCCCAGTTTCCAGCCGACGAGTACGGGCGTTGCTGGGCGCGAACTGCTGGTCAGCCTGCAGACGACACGTCCGCTGAGTGAGCTTGCGCCAGTGGTAACGGCTGTGCGTGGGGAGATTGAGCGTTTGAACGGGGCCGTTGACGTTGACACGAACTACCAGACTGGGCGTCCGGAGCTACGCTTCGCTGCCGATCCTGGTCGGATTGGTGAGCTTGGCGTCACGAATGATGAGATCGCGAGCTCGGTGCGGGCGCTGATCAGCGGTGATCGGGCGACGGTACTGCGCCAGAATGGTGTGGACACGGATATCGTGGTTCGTCTGCGCAAAGAGGATCGCGCGGGTACGGAGGCCCTTGGGGCGATCAACATTCCCACGCGTTCGGGCAGTGTGCCGCTGAGTAGTCTCGGCAGGCTGGAGTTGGCTGATAGCCCGGTGACTATCAGGCGCTTTAATCGCTTGAATCAGATTCTCGTTGGCGCCAACCTCCAGGATCGTAACTTGAGTGATGCGCAGCAGGAGTTGGATCAGCGCTTGACTGCCCTGGGTATTCCTGGCGATGTCCAGGTGAGTTACGTTGGGACGCTCCAGCAGACGACTGAGGGCTTTGATTCGCTCTTGCTGGCTATGGCCCTTTCGGTGCTCTTTGTCTACATGGTGCTTGCATCGCAGTTTGGTTCATTCTCGCAACCGCTCGTGATCATGATGGCGATGCCGTTTAGCTTTATCGGTGCCTTCCTCGTCCTACGCATGCTGGGTCTGGATCTGGATATCACCGGCATGATCGGATTGATCCTGCTCCTAGGTCTGGTAGTCAAGAACTCGATCCTGCTGGTAGATTTTGCAAACCGGCTGCGTGAGCTGGGTTTACATAAACATGAAGCTCTACGTCTCGCTGGTGCGATCCGACTCCGGCCCATTCTGATGACGGCCCTATCGCTGATTGCTGGTGCACTGCCGACCGCGCTTGGGATCCACGTCTTCGGAACGGGTGAAGGCAGTGAGTTCCGCAAGGGTCTGGCCTGGGTGATCATTGGTGGGATGACCACCTCAACGCTGTTGACGCTCCTGGTCGTGCCAACGGTCTACAGTCTGCTCGACTCGGCAACAAGCCGCATGAGCAGTTGGATGCGGCGACGAACTCCTGCACCCGTATCGCCGAGTAGCTCTTCGACGATTATACCGCCGAGCCAGCCCACTGGCTCGAAGCCCTCGGCAGATTGATTTGAAACACCCCTCTTACGAGAGGTGTGACCGGCTTCACCCGCTACAAAAAACCTAGCCTTAGTGTCGCCAGACCGTGGCGTCGGCGCAGCCAAAATTGAAACATTCCTAAGGAGATATGCCATGCAGAAGCGCATCGCAGCTATTACCTTGCTCACGGTCAGCCTTGCTGGCTGTTCGGTAGCAACCCAGTCGGCGCCGGTAGTTCAGCCGGCACCGACGATGATCTTGCCAACAACTGCCCCATCAGGTGCTATGGTTACTGCCACCATGGTACCGATTACGGCGCCGAGTTCAGCGCCGGTTGTGGGTGCAGGTGTCACTGCCTCCGGTGAGGTTCAGGCGCGTCGTAGTGCCGAGCTTATCTTCCGGGTACCCGGCACCGTCGCGGAGATTCTGGTCGAGGAGGGAGCGGTGGTACGGGCTGGCGATGCGCTCGCACGGTTGGATTTGAGCGAGCTGAATCTCGCCCTCCGCCAGGCTGAGGCTGGTCTGGCCCAGGCGCAGGCTGGCTATGAGCGGCTTGCTGCCGGGGCCACCCCGGAGGAGATTGCTGCGGTGCAGGCTCAGGTGGCGCAGGCTCAGGGTGCTCTGCGCCAGGCGCGGGGTAGTGTGACGAGCGAGGATATTGCTGCGGCCGAAGCCGCTCTGGCCAGTGCTCTGGCTCGTCAGGCGGATATTGCTGCTGGTCCTAAGGCGACCGATCTGCAGCAGGTTGAGGCAGCGGTCGCTCAGGCGCGGGCCAACCTAGAGATCCAGCGCACCAATCTTGCGGCTGCAAAGCGCAATGCCGAACTGCAGCGCGAGGTAGCGGCAAATGGTCTGCGCGATGCTCAGCAGTTCTACTCGAAGCTCTACTGGGACAATGTGAAGCGCAAGCAGGAGTTGGATAAGTATGGTCTCGAGCTACCGCAGGAGGCCATTGATGCTGAGAAGCAGGCGCTACGTCAGGTGGAGAATGCCGAGGCACGAATGGGCCAGGCGCAGCTCGCCGTTGATCAGGCCACCCGGAACGAGATCGAAGGGGTTGCTGCGGCTGAGGCTGGTCTGCGCACCGCCGAGGCTAACCGCCAGCGCCTGCTCGATGGTGCTACTACCGATCAGCGGGCTGCGGTGGCGGCCCAGGTGGCCCAGGCCCGTGCGAACCTTGACCGGCTACGTGGTGATCAGCGGGCCGGGGTGGTGCAGTCTGCTGAGGCTGCGGTGAATGCGGCTCAGGCCAACTTGGCCCGTACGACGGCGGGTGCTACTACCCCAGCCCTCGCGCAGGCCCAGGCCCAAGTGCAGGTTGCCGAGGCCCAGTTGGAGGCTGCACGGCTCAATCTGGCGAAGGGTACGCTGGTAGCGCCCTTTGATGGGGTAGTTGCCCAGGTCAACGTGGATGCTGGTGATCTGGCGGGTGGCAGCCCACTACCGGCTATTCAGGTCGTTGACATTAGTGAGCTTCGGGTTGAGGTGAATGTCAGCGATACGGATGTCACGCAGGTGCGTGTAGGTCAGGCTGCCACGGTTACCGTTGACGGGCTGGCTGGACGGACGTTCCAAGGTACAGTGACCTTCATTGCCCCGACCGCAACGGTGATTGGAAATGTGCGCGCCTTCGCGGTACGCGTAACCCTCGAGCAGCAGGATGAACTGCGGGCTGGCATGAGTGCCCGGGTTGTGATCGATACGGCAACGCCGTAGTAGACTTAAGGGGGTGTGGTAGGCCTGACGCCTGCCACACCTCCAACCTCTGAGGGAGCGACGATGTCCCAGACGCTGCGTGAGCGTCGGAAGGCGCTA
>CAIWUD010000279.1 GCA_903915775.1 uncultured Chloroflexota bacterium
CGCACCTCGGGTGGGGTGGCCTGCCAGGCGTCCTCACTCAGTTCAGCTGGGCGTTGTGGCTCTTCCATACGCGTAGTATGCCGGATTCTGCCGATTCTCGCAATACAGAACGGTGTTTAGCTCCCCGCCCTGAACGGATACCCAAACGCTTTCGGGCCGCGCTCAATGACGAATACCGCGAACGAGTCCTCGGAATGTACGATGCAATCTGTACCCAAAGGTTCATTGTGCTTGTAAACCATGAACTACGCGCCACACCCCTCGGCCAAGACGAGGGTCGGTTGCCAACGCTCGTCGATCGTGTAGACCTGCATCCACCAACTCTCATAGGCATCGCCATCCAACACGATCTCGAGCCGTCCGTCGCCGTTCAGGTCAACGACGGCTGCAACGGCGTAGAGCGAACTGCTCGTCGTATCATCGTCTGCCGGGTAGTACTCGCCGACGACTTCGGTTAGCTTCGAAAGGTTGGTGTGCCGCAACAGGACGGCCGCATAGTCACCGGCTGTGGCGCGACTGGAGATCTCGGGGTTGCGCCACGATGTACTGATCAGCTCTTCAAGGCTCCCATCACCATCAATGTCGACTTGCACGCGTTGCGTGATACGTGGTTCGCTAAGCACCATCCCCTGCGACCGCAACCAGTCGGCGACGAGCCCGCGTAGCTCATCGCTAACCTCGGTCATTACGATCGGCGAACGGGGCTGGGGGTCAAAGTTTGCAAAGAGTGCAACGTGCGGGTAGCTCTCCTGCGGCGCCTTTGGCTCTAGGGTAACCGTCATCGAGTCCCAACACACCGCAGCGATCTCCCCACGCCGTGTGCCGGCAGTATTGATCGCCCCACCGATCCAGCCCCGTGGGCTGTAGCGGTCGAAGTAGAGCCCACCGTCGAGGCTTTCGAAATCACGATTGCGCATCCAGCGATAGCCCTCGAACCCGCCAATCACTAACCGGTTCCCATCAATGAGGATCGACTGGGGCTCCGCAATCGGGGCATCAGGTATGCGTAGGCGTACTGAGGCGGAGAAGAGCTTTGACCACGTCTGTGGGCCAACTACGCCATCAGGGGTGAGACCATTCTGCTCTTGGAAGCTGATAACTGCTCGTTCGGTCAATGGACCGAAGAATCCATCGAGCCCTTGGGGATCGTATCCGTAGTGCGCTAATCTGGTCTGGAGCATCAGGACATCACTACCGTTCAGCCGGGGTTCAGTGAAGGAGAGGATGCGCGGCAGGGGTGGGATGACCGGATCGACCGCAACTGAACTGATCATCGTCGCCGCGGGCATGGGCGCCCCCGGAGTTGCAGTCGGTGGTTGTGGTGTAGCTGTTGGTATCGCTGTAGGTGTAGCCACAACTGACGCACCCGTTGTCACGGGCTTCGTTGTGGCCACTTGGGTGGGAATGCGCTGTGGCGTTCCCACCACGACGCCACCCGCCTGGGAGGGTGGAGCGATGATTCCACGGTCGCGGAGGATGATGAAGGCTGCAAGGAGCACCACTACGCTGAAGGTGATCAGGAGGGCCAGCGATCGCCACGACCAGCTATTGGCAGGCGCGGGCGGTGTAGGGCGTTGGGTATGCGCAACTGGTGTCTCACGGGGCGGGAGCGGTGTGGGGCGTGGTGGTGGTGCGGCAACTGAGGTATGCGGGGGGGATTGCACGCCAGTCGACAATCCTTGGGGTACAGGCACTTCTGATGGTCTGGTGCCAGTGCCACCTGGTGGTGCATAAGCGACGCTCGTACTCGGGAAGCCTGCGTCTGGGAGTGTTGCCAGCGCCGTCACCCACTCTTCTGCCTGCGGGCACTCCTGGGCGCTACCACTCACCCAGGCATGACGTATCAGGGTCGATACCTGCGCACCCCAGCGCGCCTGGATGCGCTCTTGCACGAAGGTGGAGCGCTGCCCGTTCTGCTGCAGGTCGCCTACGCTGAAGAGGCCTTGGGGCGTGGCAAGTTGGCGTATCTCTGGCTCACACCAGACGAGCAGTTCAGTAATGAGTAGGGCTAACGCGAAGGTGGTACGAGGAGCATACCCCTGCCGAGTGCGATCACTCGGGTGGAGGTAGACTGGGTTCGTTTGGGGTGGAACTAGTGCCCCCACTCCTGGCCCGCTGCACTGTTCAAGATCCAGCAGTTCGACAGCTGCCGGCGTTGCGTACGACGGCGGTGGGATGATGATGTGTCGCGGTTCGAGCGCCGCGTGCATTACCCCGGCCCGCTCCAATGCCGCGACTGCCGTTGCCAGGGTCCGCGCCATGCGCAGCCCATCCGATGGTGCAATTGCGCGGCGCGCAACCAGGAGATCGTTCCAGGTTGGGCCATCGATCCAGGGCATCAGCAGAGCGTAGCGTAGATCAGGATAGCTGCGCAACAAGCCGGCGTTCTGGACAGGTGAAATAGCACTCCGTTCAGCAAGCTGTAGCCCTGGAGTCTGGGCAAACTGGGCGAGGAAGCGAGCATGTGCTACAACACCCGGCACACGAAACTGAGGTAGGAGCAGCTTCAGCGCGTAGGCTCGACCATCCTCGGCGACGAGCCTGATGATCTGCCCAGCCCGACCAGTCTTGTGCCGGTGTGGCGAGAGTGGTATACCACTGGGCCGATACAGGCGATCGTTGAGGAGAATCTGCTCGGGTAGGAGTGGTACCATTGTTTACCTCTGCAAGTAGGGGGCGAGAGATTACCTGTAAGGCATGCGCCAATCTCGGTTGCGCCGACAGGTCCGGTTGGTGGCACCAGGGCGAGGTTGGTTTTTTGTGGAGGGCAAGGCCCTTCACACCCCCCGTGAGATGACAAGATGGGCTTATGGCACCTGCCAGAGACTGATGATGCCATCCCCAGCCCCTGAAGTGAGGGTGAGGCCATCAGGTGAGAAGGTGATGGCGTTGATCGGTTGGCGATGCTCCCACGTCATGATCGACGCACTGTCGCTCACGCGAAAGAGTTGGATACTACCACTCGGTGCGAAATTACCATTATCGATCGTTACCCCTGCGGCGATGGTCTGGCCATCGGGGCTAAAGGCGATATCATTGATCGTATTGCCACCGAATCCTATTCCCTCCAGAGCATCCTCAATGGGAATGGGGGCGCCGAGTAGGGCACCGTCGCTCACCCGCCAGAACTGGATGGCACCAATATTTGATCCTGAAGCGAGGATCTCGCCGTCAGGTGAGAAGGCGAGGCTACTCACGCCACAACACCCCTCTTCAATGGTCATGAGCAGGGAGCCATCACTCACCCGCCAGAACTGGATGGCACCAGCATCCGATCCTGTGGCAAGGCTCTTGCCGTCGGGGGTAAAGGCGATGTCGTAGATCGGGCTGCCCCCGCCAATGGTGTTGATCAGGCTCCCATCCTCCACGCGCCAGAGGCGGATGGTGCCATCCCCTGACCCCGTGGCAATGGTCTTGCCGTCAGGTGAGAAGGTGATGTCGTAGACCGAGTCACTGCCCTCTCCAAGGGTGGTAATCTGGCTGCCATCTTCCACGCGCCAGACACGGACGCTACCATCTTCCGCACCAGAGGCGAGCGTCTGGCCATCGGGACTCAGGGCGATGCTCGTCACACCGGTATGCTTTAGTGCTGTGAGCATCATGCCGTCGTCCATCTGCCAGAGTCGGATCGTGCCATCCGCCGCTGTAGAGATGAGGGTTTGGCCGTCGGGGGTGAAGGCAACACTGCGTACCCATCCACGATGACCTTCGAGAACCGTGTTGGCAAGGGGAGCCCCATCGCTCACCCGCCAGAGCCAGACAGAGCCATCCGATAGCTCAGCGGCGAAAGTCTGGCCGTCAGGGGCGAAGGTGATCGCCCGTGCTGATCCACGTAACCCCTCGATCGCGTTGACCAGCATGCCGTCACTCATCCGCCATAACCAGATACCATCACTACTCTCGACAGAGGCGAGAATCTGTCCGTCAGGGGATAAGGTACCACTTGAGAGGTAATCATAATCCCCTCCCAGGGTCATGCTCGTGCGCAGCGTACCATCATTCAACGCCCAGAGCCGGATGATGCCCTCTGCCGAGAGTGTGGCGAAGTTCTGGCCATCAGCAGTGAGGGTAAAGGCTAATTCGTTCCTTGTAAGATCGGTAAAGGTGGTAAGCAATACCCCATCTTTCACCCGCCAGAGGGCGGCGATTTGCCAGAATTCGATGGGACCAGAATTGGATAGTGAGACGAAGGTCTGGCTATCAGAAGCAAAAGCAAGGTAGGTCACGGGACCGTAACCTAGGGGGGTGCTCAGTGAGGTGCGCAGTGTCGCGTTGCGTACGCGCCAGAGCCGGATGGCATCCCCTCCGGAGGCGAGGGTCTGGCCGTCAGGGGCGAAGGCAACGCTCCTCACTGGGCCGCTATGCCCCTCGAGGCTGGCGATCAGGGTGCCATCGGCCACCTGCCAGAGCCACACCATGCCATTCCACGCACCTGTAGCCAAGGTCTGGCCGTCGGGGCTAAAAGCGATGCTCTCTACGCGATCATCCGTGGGGATGAAGCGGATCGCCTGCAGATCCTGGGCGGCATAGAGGGAGACTCCCGCATCGCTTGCGATAGCCCATAAGGTGCCATCAGGGCTCGGTACAATGGCGCTGATCGTGCCCTTGCCCAGACTCTGGGCCAACTCGATGCGGGTCGCCGTATCCGCAGTAATGCGCGTCGTGCTGCGGAGGAGACTCGGAGCGGTTGGTTGGATGGGCTCCGTCGGCTGCACCGTAGCGACAGGACGCGTTGGCACCGCGGTGGCTTGCCCTACTGGCTGCACGGCAGTAGCGGTAGGTACGGAGAGAAGCTGTGGTGGCGTGCAGCCCACGAGGAGCAGCAGCAACCCCACCAGACCGATACATTGCCACCAGCACGCCAGGCCGTGCCGCGCCGGTAGTGTAGAGAGTTGGCGAGCCCCTCTGCGAGCGGAGGCGGCCCCAACATGGCCGATGAGACGACTAGTCGCAATGGGCTCATCGGCAGCGAGTGGATTCGAGTTAGCCATGGTGTAACCTCTCCCATTGGTTCGGATCGCTTCTGGCGGGCTGCGCCCCGCAAAGGGTGTCACGTGCCCCGTCCCCGGGAGCGCGGGCGGCTCGCCCCCGTGGTTGCCCTGCCGTTGTGAACCGCGCGCTTCCGCGCTGCGCGCGGGTGGGGAAGGATGCACCCTCCCTCACCCTACTTCCACTCATCAGCCCTCCCATACCCTACGCGCGGCAGTCAGCAAACAGGAAACAGCAAACAGGATTCAGGATCAGGGGTAGGGAGCAGAACTGGCGACCCGCATCCCAACGTCGTTGTAGATGACGGCGCGCGCGACGTCGTAGCGGTGGTACGCCCCTCTTGCGAACCTTTGTTCGTAATCCCACGACCCACCGCGCAGCACCCGGTAAAACTCATCCCGCTCCAGGTAGACCGTCGTCCACTCCTCCTCAACGGTGTAGGGGTAGGGCTTCGGCCACACCGTCGCGCACCACTCCCGGACATTTCCCGCCATGTCCAGAGCCCCGTACGGGCTCGCCCCTTCGGGGTATTGACCCACCGGGGTGGTCCGGTTCTGCCCCGCCTCCTCTGTGTTCGCCCGCCCCGCGGCCCACGCATTCCCCCAGGGCCAGATCCGTCCGTCGCTGCCGCGGGCGGCCTTCTCCCACTCGGCTTCGGTCGGCAGGCGGAACGGGTGGCCAGTCTGTGCGCTCAGCCAGCGCACGTAGGCCACCGCTTCAAACCAACTCACCCCCACCACCGGCTGCTCATTGCCGTTCCACTGCGCGTCATCCCAGTAGGACGGCTGCGTGCGGCGTAGCGCCTCCTTCCAGGCCCAGCCATCCGTGGTCCAGTAGTCACGGTTGGTATAGCCGTCACCCTCGACAAAGGGGCGGAACTGGGCGTTGGTCACCTCGGTCTGGCCAATCCAGTAGTCGGGCAGGGTGAGCGTGTGCTGGGGTTGCTCGTCGTCATAAGCCAGTGTATCGTCAGCTCTACTGCTGCCCATCAGGAAGGGGCCGGCGGGCACGGCGACCAGGGCGGGCACCCAATCGCCCGCAGGCGCAGGCTGAGCAGGCACCGAAGTGGCCATGGCTTGAGCCGCGGGGGCTATGCGGAAGAAGTAGGCCCGGAAGGAGAATGAACCACTTCCCCTCACGACGAGTGCGTATAGACCATTCGATAACTCCTCTGTGGTGACCTCATAGACGCCCTGCTCCACGAAGCGGGTGGTCGCGGGGAGACCACCTAGGTCCTGCTCATAATCGCTCTTCCACCTCCACTCTGTCACCACGTTGACGCCCCAGAAGAGTGCCGAAGGGTCAACCGGCACCTGGTTGATGAGGATGGTTGCCTTTGGCCTGGCGACGGGTAGCGAACTGGGGGTGAGCGTCTCGGTGTCCACGTAACCGCCAAACATGGGGTCCCATTCGTAGGGACGGAGCTTTGTCCAGCCACTCTCCGTGCTGAGGAAGACGCCTACCTCTTCAGGCAAGGCTCTCCGCACCGTGCTCGACGCAGCCTTCTCCGCATCCACCTGCCAGAGCCCAATCGCGCCATCCTGTGACCCCGCAGCGAGGGTTTTGCCGTCAGGTGAAAAGGCGACACTGCTTACCCAGCCAGCACCCCCCGCAAGGGTGTTGATCAGGCTGCCATCCTCCACCTGCCAGAGTCGGATCGTGCCATCTCCTGATCCTACAGCGAGGGTCTTGCCATCAGGTGCGAAGGCGATGTCGATGATTAAGCCATCGCCCCCGTCAAGGGTGTCGATCAGGCTGCCATCCTCCACCCGCCAGAGCCGGACCGCGCCATCCTGTGACCCTGTGGCAAGGGTTCTGCCGTCGGGGGAAAAGGTGACGCCGAAGATCGTGCCACTGCCCCCCGCAAGGGTGTCGATCAGGCTGCCATCCGCCACTCGCCAGAGCCCGATCGTTCCATCATTCGCCCCCCCAGCGAGAGTCCTACCATCGGGCGCGAAGGCGATACCGAAGAAGCCTTGGTTACTCTCTTCAAGGACTCTAATCAGGCTGCCATCATCCACCCGCCAGAGCTGGACAGCGCCATCAACTGACGCTGTAGCAAGGGTTCTACCGTCGGGGGTGAAGGCGACGAATACCCAGCCACTGCCCCCTTCAACGAGGGTGTCGATCAGGCTGCCATCCTCCACCTGCCAGAGCTGGACGGCGCCATCACCTGACCCCGTGGCAAGGGTCTTGCCGTCAGGTGAGAAGGTGACACCGACGATCAGGCCACTCTCCCCGTCAAGGCTGTTGATCAGGCTGCCATCCTCCACCTGCCAGAGCCGGACGGTGCCATCCTCTGACCCCGTGGCAAGGGTCTTGCCGTCGGGGGTGAAAGCGACGCTGTAGACAGAAGTCCCGGCGCTCAAGCGTTGGGCCAACTGTACGCGGCTGGCCGTCTCTGGGGTGATAGATGGGCTGCTGTTGCCGAGCGTCTGGAGCACGGCCCAGCCCGCTAGCAGCAGCAGGATCAGCAGCCCTACCCCGCCGATCAGCTGTCGCCTCTGCGGGGTGAGCCCGGGGGCCGGCGGGGGTGGTGGTGGCGTTGCTCCTACCCTACCCTGGATCGGATCCTGGCGCACCATAGGTGTGGGCGGCGATACCTGGGCCTGGGCCTGGGTCAACGCCTGGATCTGCTGCCGCACCTGCACTGCCTGCGGATCGTTGGGCGGGAGGAGCGTGAGAAGCTGCTGATAGGCGGCCAGGGCCCCGTCGTAGTTGCCCTGCGCCCGTAGCTTCTCCGCCAGTGCGAGCAGGGGGGCAACCGAGGGGTGGCTGCTGGGTGGCTCAGCTACCACTGGGCTCGGGGCGGGAAGCTCCTCCGGTGTCGGTGGCTGCTCTGGCAGGGCGATCAACCACTCCCCCAGGCTGGGGCAGTCGCTCAGGCTGCGGCTCTGCCAGGCGCGTCCGAAGAGGTGGGCGATCTCTTCGCCCCAGCGGGCACGGAGCTGCCGACTGAGCTGCTCGTCGCGTGCGCCGCTCTGCGGTAGCTCCCCAGGGCTCACGGCGATGATCCCGCTCGTACGGAAGCTTGGCTCGCACCAGCACAGGAGCTCAGCCAGCAGCATGGCCCCGGCGAAGCGGTCTGCATCAGGACCCCAATACCCCCCGCTACTCGTGCGGTGGGCGTAGCCACGGTCGGGGATGGGCAGGGGGTCGGGGCGCTCAAGCCCAGGGCCGTAGCACTGCTCGAGGTCGACGAGGGCGACGGCACTGGTAGTTGAGGGAGTAACCAGGGCGGGGAGGAGGAGGTTGCCAGCGCTGAGGTCGCCGTGGGCGAGGCCCTGCTCCTCCATGGAGGTGAGGAGCAGGGCGAGGCTCCGGGCGAGGAGGAGGCTCTGCGCGGGGGAGAGGGGGGTACGGCTCTGGACGAGCTGCTGCCAGGAGGGGCCATCGACCCAGGGCATGAGCAGGGCGTAGCTCAGGTCAGGGAAGCGGCGGAGCAGGTCGGGGTGACGGGTCGGAGTGAGCGTGGTCCGCGTGGCGGCGGCGAGGCCAGGGATGGTGGCGTAGGGGGCAAGCTGGCGCGCCTGGGCGACTAGAGCAGGGCGACGGGCAGCGGGAGTGAAGAGCTTGAGCGCGCAGAGCTGGTTGTCGGGGGCACGCAGTTGGATGACGCTGCTCTGCTGCCCCTCCCGGCGCAGGGGCTGGTGCGAGGCGGCGGGGTCGGCCGCAACACGATAGGTGACCGCATCGATCTCGAGGAATTCATCAGGGCTGAATGGGATGGAGAGGGGCACGGTTAAGCCTCCACTTGCTAATCCGTAGTACCGCTGCGCCAGCGATCGGCACCATACTCGCCCAAGGTACGAAGATCCGTCAGCAAGGCGCCCAGCTCGCGTGCAATTGTCCGGGCATCCTGCGCTGGTTCGCCGGTAAGCGTATCAGCTGCGGTTGATTGTCGACCAAAGAGTAGCAACGAGGCCCCCGGAATCGTAATACCACCGCCCTTCGCCGTCTTTGATCCGATCTTCAGCTCAAACTGTGGCTGTCGACCAAAGATCAGGACGTAGAGCCCCGATCCAAGGAGAAAGTGAACCAGGTTGTTCAGTATCCGCTCAGTGCCGAAGCCCGTGCGGATTGAACTCGTCAGTGCCAGCACGAAGATAACGCCCCCGGCCACCCCCAGAATAGCCACCCAACGCCGAACCTGATCCGGCACAACCCCAACCTGCGCCTGATCAGTTACGCCCAGCGCCAACCAGATCTGGCGACGGGTCTCTTCGGAGAGCACACCACTGCTAAGGAGCCAGACCGCCGCAAAGGGTAGCATCAGCAGGAGGCCGAACTGCCAGCTGATCAGCGCTTCTGGCAGGAGAACCAGCAAGAGCGGAACGATCAGCACGGAGAGGATGCCTGACAGAAGCGCAAACAGCCAGTTTATCGCTGTACCCACGTAGACAGAGATTCCAGCGACATCATTGAGAGGCATCTCACTAACCAACATGCTCTTATCACCACCACTCGGATTGTCGGTATGGTAGATCAGGCGCTGGTTGGTCACCGTGATGAAGCCATTCCGTCGCGGGGAGAACCAGCGTCTGATGCTGGTACAGTGGTAGGTCTTGATGACACGCTCATAGGAGTGGCTGAGTTCGAAGCCGAGGTCAACAGTTTGCATCAGTAGCGCTCCTCGTATCTGAAAATAGGCCGAGTTCAAACCCGTTTACGGGTGGCGTAACGAGCGAAGAGCCGCCGGGGAAGGCAACGCGGAGTCTGCGCTACCACCGCGGATCATGCACGCCACTTGCCGATTCCGAGGTCGCCAAACTGTTGAATATCCATAATCATTGCACCCAGTTCACGTGCCAGATTTGCAGCGTCTGGTCCAGGCTCAGCGTCCAGTGCGCGGGCGGCACTACTGCCGAGGGCCCCACCGACGCTAGCGCCGGCAATCGAGATCGGTGTGCTGGATCCACCTTTTGAATTGATACTCAACGCCATTGTGGGGCGACGAGCATACATGAAGATGGTGAATAGGACGTAGATCAGCGTAGGCAGTAGCAGTAGCCCTGCCAATCCGGCAGAACCACGACCACCAAGCATGGCATCTAGCAACCCGCCGCCGAGGATACTCACCAACATAGAGGTAGCGGCTGCCGCAAGCAGCGGACGCCAGATCAGTTCACTACGGATGAACCAGGAGCCAATGATCATGCCAAGGAACATGATCCAACTCAACGCTTCACTGGCGTCACTGTCATTCGTAAGGCCATTAAGGACAACGACAAAGATCCCGCTCATGAACGACAGGGTGACCAGGCCGAGCAGGATGCCCAGGAGCAGGCGCCACAGGTTGAAATAGGTGCCCTTAAAAATGCTAATCCCCGAGACATCACTGATGGGAACTTCACTATGCATGAGGCTGTTCGCGGAGATGGCTTGAAAGATCACCCGTTTGTTGGTCACTTCGATGTAGCCGTCACTCCGAATACCGAGCAGCCAGGATTTGAATCCAGTCGTATGGTAGTACTTGACAACTTCTTCCCCGTCGGTCGGTGCCAGGTTGGTTCCGAGGATCATGGACGTGGCTCCTTTACAAGTGGGTGGGTTAGTGAAAAAATTGCCTTCACATCATGCTGTTCGAGGTTTATTCGCTCATTTACACGCATCCAAAAATAGATGCGTGTAAACTCATCGAAAATGTACTTGAGCAAGTCATGTGTTATAATTGTTCTAGGTCTTGAACAGACCACATTGTATCACAACATTTCTAGTTTGAGTACAGTGCGCTTTTTTGTAACACATGGTAGTTGGTAATTACAGTCAAATGCTACTTTGGGATAGTTTGCAATCCGATCGCCTGTAGTACTCTAAAGAGAAAAGAAGTAGTATGAGTGCCAAAAACGGTGAAAATCACGTAGTAGGATGGGAAGGAAACAAATGGAATGCGCAGGATGGAACGAGCACGCATAAAAATGTTGAAGAATATGTTGAAGATAAAGTGACAGATCATGAAAAAGGTATTTTTGTGAGCAGTGAAGTAGAAATAGAGCTTGAATCAGGTAAAAACGGCAAAATTGATACGCTAATAGAACATGATAATAAATATACTGTGATTGATTATAAAACTAATAACATGCATGACTGGACTGAAAGCGATGCGAGAAGGTATGGAAAAGAACATGGTCAGCAGGTTCAAGAATATGTAAGTGTATTAGGTAAGTCTAGAGATACAGAAGGGTATATAGTAGCTCTTGGTCGTCAACCAGAGGATCCTAACGTCTTACAGACATATGTTGATACTCTCAGTGAGCAAGGAGTTAAAATAAAATTCCCCGAAGGGTATGAGTCTTCTGAAAAATTTGAGGAACTTGGAAATTCAGTTGTAAATTCAGTGAATCAAATTATTGATGAACGTGGAGAATCAGTTGATGAAGAACAAGAAGCCTCCCAAAACAACGAAGAAGCTGCGACTCAGGAGATAGGTGAGGAACCTCTCGTGTATGGGCAGGATGCATCCATCAATGATCAAGGCACAGAGCCGAGCCAAGAGAGTGAAAACATACTTTCTGGGGAAGCCTCCCAAAACAACGAAGAAGCTGCCACTCAGGAGATAGGTGAGGAACCGCTCGTGTATGGGCAGGATGCATCCATCAATGATCAAGGCACAGAGCCGAGCCAAGAGCAGGCCTTACCATCCACAGGTACAGATGAGCGTGAAGCGTATGACTACTACCAGAGTTATGGCTACTGACCAAAACCCTCCGCTAGCTTGACACGCTTCCGGGAGGAGTGGGAGGGCGCAGCCCTCCACAAAAGACCCCAACCCAGCCCTGGTGCCGCCAGCGTGTTAAGTCGGCGCAGCCGAAACTGAACACTGCCTAACGCCAAAACATGCCGCCACAGCTAAATCCGAGCTACACTTGAGGTACTAAAATGAAACAAATCTCTGTTTTTGAAGGCAATGAACTAAAAAAAACACCCCCTACACTTGATGCCCGTGATGCGCGCTGCTTCCTATCAGGGCGTGGTGGAGATGGTAAAGAGACCAAGATCGCTCTCAGTGATGATCTTCTCAGTAAACACCTACTATTCCTGGGGGGGATCGGTACTGGTAAGACTAATGGCATTTTTCAAATTGTCTCTGAGCTACGCAACCGCATGTCTGCTAATGATGTGATGCTCATTTTCGATACAAAAGGTGATTTTTATACCACTTTCTATCGAAAAGGTGACATCGTAATAAGCAACGATGAAAAAGCAGTAGGGGCTCATGGCACAGATTACTGGAATATTTTTAATGAAATCGAATTTGATGGCGCAATGGAAGAAAATGTTATCGAGATTGCTCGTGCACTGTTCTATGAAAAAATGCAACGTTCCAACCAGCCATTTTTCCCAAATGCTGCTCGTGATATTTTTACAGGGCTTTTGCTTCATTTTTGCCGAAGTTTAGATAAAACAAAAAACAACAACGATCAACTGCGTACGTTCTTAGACCAATCTCCATCCGCTGAAATTCGGGCTGTCCTGCAAAAGCATGATGATTTGAAGGCTATGACCAGTTACATCGCGGATGATAGGTCTCCGCAGACACAAGGGGTAATCTCTGAACTTCAGCAACTTATCCGAGAAATTTTAGTGGGCAACTTCCGTAAAGCAGGAACGTTATCTATGCGGCAAGCTGTTAGAAACAAAGGTGGCAGAATCATCTTCATCGAATACGATCTAGGAATTGGCGGTATGCTCACCCCCATCTATCGCCTGTTACTAGATATGGCATTAAAAGAGGCTTTAGGGAGAAAGAAGAGTGAGGGTAATGTTTGGTTCATAATAGATGAGTTTCGACTTATTCCTAACCTGCAGCATATCGATGATGGGGTAAACTTTGGACGGAGTTTAGGGGCAAAGTTTGTCATTGGAGTGCAAAATATTGAACAAGTATTTCATGCCTATGGTGAATCTTTGGCTCGAAGTATTCTTTCTGGTTTTTCAACCACGATCGCGTTCAAGGTAAACGATATTACTACTCGCCAATTTATTCAGCAACTGTTTGGGAAAAATCGTAAAAAAGAGATCTACATGTCGTCTGTAGCAGCTCGTGGTATTGTTGAGCAAGTTCGCGAGTCAAATGTGGTAGAGGATTGGGATATTACTAATCTTCCACTTGGAAGGGCTATTATTGGATTGCCAGAGCAGGAGCCCTTCTATTTTCAGTTCGAAAAGTTTGCTCTCACCACGCGCTGATTCCATATCGGATTATTTTGCGGAGGGCTACGCCGATCACCGCAACCGTCATGGAGACTGGTGTGAGCGTGGGGCTCGTGGATGACGGGACTAGGGGTGATGAGACTGCCGGTGATGGTCTCTACAGTGCAACTATTACCCTACCCGACCAGGGCGGTTATAACGATATCCGCGTGTGGCTTGAGACCGGAGAGAGCACCCGTGTCAGAATGAGCGGTGTCTACCGTTACGCTTCTGCGGCACGTGTGACCGCAGTCGGGACGATGATCCCCGAGTCACCTGATGGCGATGGCCGCTGGCAGAGCCTGCGAGTGCCGGTCACGGTCGAAGCCAACAATGCCGGTGAGGGGCAGGTCCGTGCAAATCTACGCGACAGCACGGGCCAACTGGTGGCGACCACGAGCACGAGAACACCGCTTGTAGCCGGAAGTCAGGAGTTGATGCTTCGCTTTGATGGGGCAACGATCCACGACGCCCAGCGGGATGGACCCTTCATAGTCACCGATCTCTCAATCCAAGGTACTATTGCAGGAGAGCCAGTAGGGAGTAGTTCTGACATCTCGGCCAGCAGTGATTCTACCCTTACCTGGCGTCAATTCACTGGTGAGGTGATGCGTCTGTCCGTCGAGCCGGTTGGTGGCATCGAGCGTGGTCAAAACGTAACCACTGTTGTATTTCGTGCGGCGCTCACAACGGAGCTCCAAGGAACCTATGGTTGGACCGCAGTGCTTGTAGATGAAGCTGGCCTCGCCGTTGCTTCCATCAGTGACCAATTTACCGCTAACCCAGGGGAAATCTTGCTGCCGTTGCGCTTCCCTGTCGACGAGACGCAGTCCGCAATCTTGACGTCGCTCCGACTTCATCAAGTGATTGTTTGGCGAGAGGGAGGTACGTCACGATTGGTGCTAACCGAGGAAGATGGACTGGCCACAGTGGCTGTTTCAAGTGCAGTCTACCTTCCACTGGTCGTCAAGTGAACAAGCGGGAATAGCAACTAGATGCTCTTCACGTAACGGTTTACCCTTCTCCTGGGAGCGCGGGCGTCTTACCTGCAAAGCTGCCGTTCGGACCGTGAGGGCCTTGTACAGAGTAGAAAGCCTACACCTGCACAGGGGTGTTGGGGCGGTTCGCGAGCCGCCCCGATGAGAAACCGGGGCGGCCTTCACACCCCCCTCGCTGCAGGGCAACCGTGAGCGGTGGTTGCCCCGTTCGCTGCACCCCTGATAAGACGAGCACTGGTCGATCTACTGTATACTGTCTCGGCGAGGGTGTCTTTAGAGCTACACTGTGCCACGGCGGTGGATAGCGGCAGAACTGGAGCGAATCGCGATGGATCGTGACGACCTTCCCGACCATGTGCCAAGCGTGGGTCAACTTGTTCACGTACGGGCTCGTACGTGGCTCGTCGATGAGTTGCTGCCACCAGCGTTGCCTGGCCAGACCTACCGCGTGCGGCTCTCCTGCGCTGATGATGATGCCCAGGGCCAGACGCTGGAGCTCCTCTGGGACTATGAGCTCGATCGCCAGATCGTGGGGGATCCCAACTGGTCCGATCTGGCCACCCGCGGCTTTGATCCGCCTGACCGTTTTGCGGCGTTCCTGCATACGTTGCGCTGGAACTGCGTGACTGCGACTGACCCCACGCTCTTTCAGGCGCCGTTCCGGGCTGGGATCAAAATCGATGCCTACCAGATGGAACCCCTGCGCAAGGCGCTGCGTCTGCCGCGGGTGAACCTGTTCATCGCTGATGATACCGGTTTGGGCAAGACGATCGAGGCTGGGTTGATCATGCGCGAGCTGCTCCTGCGTAAGAAGGTGCGGATGGTGGTCGTCGCTGCACCACCCTCGGTGCTGGAGCAGTGGCAGGCTGAGTTGGAGGAGCGCTTTGGGCTGCTCTTCGAACTGCTCGATCGGGCCTACCTGGCGCGCATGCGCCGTGAGCGTGGCTTTGGGGTCAACCCCTGGCGGACGCATAGCCGCTTCCTGGTCTCCCATCGCCTGCTCGTTGATCCTGGCTACGCTGACCCGCTGCGTGAGTGGCTCGGTAGCTTCTTGCCCGGTAGCCTACTGGTGCTCGATGAAGCGCACCACGCGGCACCCTCCTCCGGTGGGCGCTATGGCATCGAATCGGCGTTCACCCGTGCTATTCGTGATCTGGCCGGACGCTTCGAGCACCGCCTCTTCCTGTCGGCAACGCCGCATAATGGTCACTCTAATAGCTTCTCGACGCTGCTGGAGCTGCTCGACCCGGTGCGCTTTACCCGCGGTGTGAAGGTGCGGGGGCGGAAGGCGCTCGAAGAGGTGATGGTGCGTCGGTTGAAGGAGGATATCCGCTTCAACATCCTCTCCCAGGCGATCGAGGGGACCGACCGCGCCGATGAGCGGATCGAGGTGATCGATGGCCTGACGAGTAGTACGCGCCGTCAGGAGATTCAGCGGCGCTTCAATAGCGACCCGGCCCAGGAGCCGTTGCGTATCCTGCTGGCCACCGATGCGGCTCGCGAGGGGCTGAACTTCCAGGCCCACTGTGCCGACCTATTCCACTTCGATCTGCCCTGGAACCCGGGACGGATTGAGCAGCGGAATGGGCGCATCGACCGGAAGCTCCAGCCGCAGCCTGAGGTGCGCTGCCACTACTTCGTGCTGCCTCAACGCGTCGAGGATCGGGTGCTGGAGGTGCTGGTACGCAAGACCGAGACGATTAAGCGCGAAATCGGTAGCCTCTCGCAGGTGATCGATGATGATATCGAACGTCGGCTCCGCCAAGGGATCCGCCACCGAGATGTGGCGGTGCTGGTGCAGGAGTTGGATCAGGCCGACCTGGAGACAGAGCGCCGTCAGCGCGTTACTGAGGAGTTGGAGGTGGCCCGCGAGCGTGAACAGGAGCTCCATGCCCAGATTACGCGCTGCCAGTCGCTGCTGGAGCGCTCGAAGCGCTGGACTGGCTTTGCAGAGGCGCCGTTCCGGCAAGCACTCTCCTGCGCCCTGGAGTTGCTCGGCGCACTGCCCCTGCAGCCTACCAGCGCTGTTCATGGCCAGGAGGCCTGGCTGGTACCGGCGCTGCACGCTCGCACCGCTGCTGACCCCAGCTGGCATGCGACCCTCGATACCCTCCGCGCCCCGCGGGCTGCTACCCAGAGCCTGACCGACTGGCGGCGTGAGGCAGCAATTCGCCCGGTACTCTTCGCCGATGCAGGGGTGCTGACCGAGGAGACGGTGCACCTGCATCTGGAGCATCGGGTTGCCCAGCGGCTCCTGGCTCGCTTTCGAGCCCAGGGCTTTACCGAGGATCTCTCACGGGCCTGTCTGTTCCAGTCGAGTGATGCCATCCCGCGGATCGTGCTGCTCGGTCGGCTCTCGCTCTACGGCCAGGGCGCCGAGCGGCTGCACGAGGAGTTGGTGGCGGTGACGGCG
>CAIWUD010000280.1 GCA_903915775.1 uncultured Chloroflexota bacterium
CCCATACGGAGGGCGCCACGAGGGCGAGACGCCCTCGCTCCAGGAGAAGTGTGAACAGTTACTACCTATAAGGCTTTTGAAAGTCAATTCGCGATGTGGTACAATTGCATTGCTGCGGCTAATTATACCATTAGGTAGGTATGCGCGTGGCGCACAGCAATGCGCCAGGCATGCCTCCGATGTCAGCGCTAGGTCGACGTTACCGTCTGGCGTTGCCGAGGCCAGTGTGGAATGGTTGCACCACTCCACACCGCCCGTCGAACGGTCAAGCTGGTTTGGGCCGTCCCCAGAGATAGATTGCTTGGGAAGGAGCGTACGGCGTGACTAATCTCACCGGGCGCCGGATCGGGCGCTACGAGATTCGCGCCGAGTTGGGCCGTGGCGGCATGGCTCGTGTGTACCGAGCCGTAGATACGCTCCTCCAGCGCCAGGTAGCGCTCAAGGTACTGGCTGCACAACTCAGCCTGGATGAGGAGTTCGTCCAGCGCTTTAAGCGTGAAGCCACGACCGCAGCGAACCTCCACCACCCGGCCATCGTCACCATCTACGATGTCGGTGAGGAAGAGGGCCTACACTACATCGCGATGGAGTACATTGCAGGTCGCTCACTGCACGCCATCCTTGAGGAGCAACGCGCCCTTGGTCTCGGCTATGCGGTGAGCCTCCTCGATCCGGTTGCCCGTGCGCTCGACTACGCTCACGGACAGGGGGCGGTTCACCGCGACATCAAACCCCACAACATCTTGATCGGTCTGGATGGACGGGTCGTGCTCACCGATTTTGGCATTGCCCAGACGAGCGAGTCGAGTCGCAATCGGCTGACGCGTACGGGCATCTTCATGGGCACACCCGAGTATATCTCGCCCGAGCAGGCAGAGTCGCAGCACGTTGACGGGCGTAGCGACCTGTACGGCCTGGGGATTGTTGCCTACGAGATTATCACCGGACGTGTCCCCTTTGCGGGATCAACGCCCCAACTCATCCTGGCTCATGCCCAACTTCCTCCACCGCCACCAACGACTATCCTCAGCTACCTCCCACCCGATCTCGACGATCTGATGCAGCAGGCCCTGGCTAAGCATCCCGATCAGCGCTACCCAAGTGGTAGTGCCCTGGTAGTGGCCCTGCGCGACGTGGCCCTGCGTTATGGTATACCGATTGCGACACGCGATCAGCTGGCGGCACTGGCTACCGCCGCTGGTGAACCTCCTCTCCCCCCACCACCCACGCCTGCGGAGGAGGGGTCGGCGCCACGCGTCAACCGATCGCCGAGGGGTAGTGCACCAGCTCCTAGCGCTGAGCCTGTGTTACCACCATCGGTGCGTGCTTCCACGTCATCACGTCCACCCACCGGTAGTGCACCACCAAGGCCAGCGCCCCTACCGAGTCCGCCGAAAGCGGATGGCTTCAACTCGGGGGGGCAGTGGCCCATGCTAGTAATCGGCTCGCTCCTCGTTATCCTCACCCTCTCGCTCCTCTTTGTCGTCACGCGCGGCCTTGCGGAACCGGTACGGCCTGCTCCTACAGCGACACAACCCCCTGGGGTAGCTAGCCTAACACCTACCACGGCGGAGAGTGCTGCTCCCATCGCTACGGAGACTCTATCGCCCACACCGGTGCCGATCGCCATCACGCCGATTCTTGTCGTACCGACGCTACCGCCACCAACGCCCAGTCAACTGCCCCCCGTGGCTACTACTACCATTCCGACGGTAGCACCCACGCGCACGCCAGTTGAACTGCCGACCTCGACGCCAACCGAGACGCCGAGACCAACCGAGACGCCGACGATCACCCTCACACCGACAATCACGTTGACACCAACAGCTACCATAACCCCCTCACCCACCTCTACCCCCGAGCCTACGGCTATCTTCGGCACACCCATCATCGTCACACCCATCGTGCCATGAGGTAGCGAGCAGGGGCGGTACGCCATCGCGCTCGTGACACGGTGCGACGATACCAGGCTCTCTGTGACTACACCATGCAGATTGCATTTCTGATCATTGCGCACACTCCCTACCTGCGCCAGGCTGGTCGCCAACCCGGTGGTGAGGAGGCGTTGCATACCCTGATTGCGCAGGGACTACTGCCGCTGATCGAACTGTTGACCGATCTCCATGGCGCCGGGCTCCGCCCACGCGTTGCCCTCGCCTGTTCGCCCCTGCTCACCGAACAGCTTGCAGACCGCGTAGTACGCAAGCACTTCATCCTCTGGATGGAGGAACTGCTTATCACACGACGGCAAGCGCTCGCCCGAGCCGAAGCATCAGGCGATGGCCATGCGGCCTACCTGGAGCGTTTCTACCTGGAGTGGGGAGAGCGTAGGCTCGAGGCGTTCGAGGGGCGTTTTGCGCGAGGATTGCCCGAGAAGATTCGTGAACTGGCCAGTGCACAGGTCATTGAACCCCTCGCAGGAGCGGCCAGTCACGCCTATCTTCCCCTCCTCGGATGTGAGGAGTCTGTACGGGCGCAGATCGAGCATGGTCTGCTCCACACTACCCACCACCTCGGGCGACCTGAAGGGATTTGGCTTCCTGGATGTGGTTGGCGCCCCGGGATCGAGGAGATGATGATCGACGTTGGCTTACGCTACCTGGTAGCCGATCCGAGTACACTTCCTCCGGGCACCGCTCCAACACCTGTATGGGTGATCAATCGTCAACTCGCGGCGCTCTTCCCTGACGAGCAGTTAGCCCGTCACGTCTGGTCGGAGGAGTTGGGCTATCCTGGTGATCCGCTCTACCGCGATCCAGACGACCTGCGTGGATACACTGCACGTAGTGGTGCGCCCTACGATCCCTACCATGCCTTACGGCGTGCCCAGGATCATGCGACTCACTTCACCCTTACCCTCCTGGATGCGGCGAGACGGCGTGCAACTGATGAACTAGCGCTCATCCTCCTCGATGCAGGCCAGTTGGGTTCACGCTGGGTTGAGGGGATGATCTGGCTCCAGAGTCTACTTACCCTCTGCACGACCCATACCCTCCTTCAACTCACCACACCGGGCGACTATCTCCGTCGCTACCAGCCGCAGATGAGTACACCACTTCGCACGGGATCATGGGCGCTTGCGGGGCATCGGGGGTGGCAGGGCGGAGAGGCCGAAGCGTATTGGCACGCCATTCATCTCGCTGAAGCAGAGCTCGTGCGTCTCGCCACGATCTACCCCAGCGCAGAGGGAGAGTTGGAGCGCGCACTCAACCAGGCTGCCCGTGAATTGCTCCTCGCCCAAACAAGCGACTGGCCAGCACTGCTCAGTGCCGGCCAGCAGACGGAGCGTTGGCGTCGCTACCTGATCCAGTTCAACCAACTCGTCACGATGATCGAACAGGGGGTACTGAGTGATACCGATCGCCTTCTCCTCGCACAACTCGAAGAGGAGGACGAGCCCTTTGCAACGCTCAACTATCGTATCTTTGCCCCATAGGTCTGGTGCCAAGGCTCTTAGTAGTTGAGGTTTGCACCAAAGTCTGGTAGCTCACCATGCGTAATCTGCTCAGACCAGAGGTGAGAGCTATCCTGAGCGAACTCGGGCTCCCAGAAGTTCTGGCATAGCTTGATGAAGGTAAGCACGGCATCACGCTCACCAACTTCGAGAAGCTCTTTCGCCAGAGTCATGTTTGGACCGAAGGTGTCGAGTTGTGGTGAACCAGGGGTCTTTCCGGCAAGCAGGAGGTGCTCGATGGCTTGATGGTAGTCGCCCTGACGGAGTGCAATACGGCCAAGGATGAGATGCCCTTTATGGATGGCATTCCCATAGTTCCAACTAGTGGTATAAGTTGGTGCGAGTGCCAGCAACGCTTCCCCTATCTCCTTGGCCGTCTCTAGCGATCCCGACTCAACGGCTAACATACCAGCGAGGTCAAGCTGTAGCCATCGCTCATACTCTTGGTTCATGGGGTCCCCTCATCAACAGGATGCTCTGGTTCCAACGAGCTTGACACGCTTCCGGGAGGCGTGGAGGGCACAGCCCTCCACACAACGACCTGACCCAGCCCTGACAGCGCCAAACGGTCAAGCTAGCGCAGCCGAAATTGAACCACACCTTAGAAGAGTGCGCTCGCGAGGCGACGTCGATAGGCTGGTACGAGCGGATGCTCATCGCCAAGGGCAGCGAAGAGGGCCAACAGGGCCTTGCGTGCACCATCATCACGGAAACTACGATCACGGGTGATGATCGCGAGCAGCGCATCCATCGCCGGGCCATAGTTTGCACTCTTGGCCCCCCGTGCAGCCTCTTGGAAGCGTGCCTCTAGCCCATCAGCGGGGGGGGCATCAGCAACCGCGAGGAGGTCGAGGAGGGGGAGCACGGCCTGTGCACGCGCAAAGAGGGGCGAGCCCCCTGGAAGTTGGCGTAGTGTCTCGGCCCCCTCAGGATCACCCTGCAGGAGTAGCAGACGGCCCAGGCTGAAGAGTGCATCGAGGTTCTCGGGCTCATCGCCAAGCAGCAGGCGGTAACGACTGATCGCCGCCTGAGGATCGTGCTGCTCCAACTCTCGCGCAGCATCGAGCAGTGAACCGGCCGGCTCGGGCACAAAACGTTTCAGCCAAGCACGCACCTGCGACTCGGGCAGAGCACCAACGAACTGCTCAACCACCTTTCCTTCAAAGACGGCCATCACCGCTGGGATGCTCTGGACGCGGAAAGCCTGGGCGAGACGTTGATTCTCATCGACATTCACCTTGGCGAGGATCCAGGAGCCACCTGCTTCTGCAGCCAGACGCTCCAGCGTTGGACCAAGAGTACGACAAGGACCGCACCAGGGAGCCCAGAAGTCGATGACAATTGGCACTTCACGTGAGCGCTCAATCACCGCACTCTGAAAGTTCCGTTCCGTGACCTCAATCACCCCTGTGGTTGCTGCACCACCCTTGTTTGCAGTCGGCTGATTTGCTCCAAGTATCATGCCTACCACCCTTCAATCAGCTACATGTTCCGTTACAGGACGGTATGGATGCTGGCAAAGCCCTCCACACCTCTCCACCCCTGCACACCCCCAGGATGGAAGGGCAGGGCACAGCGTAACTCGGTTACGAAGCCTGCTCTAGTATAGCATGCCCCCCGGTCTGTGCCACCTTGCGCAGATCCCGTAGGCAGGGGTATGATGACGGTGTCGGAGATCTTACTGGGTCACGTACCCGGCGGCACAAAGGGAGTACCGTGGAAATCTTTGAACTCGTTCGGATCAACCTCCTTTCACCCATGGTCTTAGCTTTTGTTCTAGGGATTGTGGCCACACTCGTACGCAGCGATCTCCGCTTTCCCGAAGAGCTCTATACCGGTCTATCGATCTACCTCCTCCTCGCCATCGGCATGAAGGGCGGTGCTGAGCTCACGAAGACCACCCTCAACGAGTTCTTCATGCCCGCACTTGTAACCCTGCTCCTTGGAGTTGCCATACCCAGTTTGGCCTACCTCATCCTCCGCCGCCTCGGACGCTTTGGCGTTGCTGATGCCGCTGCAATCGCTGCCCACTACGGTTCGGTCTCCGTCGTCACCTTTGCCGCTGTCCAGACCTTTCTGGAGCTGCAGCAGATTCCGTATGAGGGCTTCATGCCGACGTTGGTGGCTATTCTGGAGATACCAGCAATTATTGTTGCACTCCTCATCGCACGTGTTGCCCTGGGTCAGGTTGGCCACTGGGGTGAGGTGGTACGTGATCTCCTTGCCGGGAAGAGTATTATCTTACTCTTGGGTGGGCTCGTGATCGGGCTCCTCGCAGGCACAAGTGGGCTAGAGCAGGTAGCCCCTCTCTTCGTCGACCCCTTCAAAGGTGCACTCACCCTGTTTCTGCTTGAGATGGGTATGGTCGCGGCACGCCGCTTCCGTGATCTCCGCCGGGTCGGGGGCTTCTTGATCGCGTATGGCATTCTGATGCCCTTGGTGAATGGTTGCGTTGGGATCTGGCTCGGCAACTTGGCCGGACTCTCGTATGGAGGGGCTGTCGTCCTTGGCACGCTGGCCGCCAGTGCCTCATACATCGCTGCTCCTGCCGCAGTACGCATCGCTCTTCCACAGGCGAACCCGAGCTACTACCTCACCGCATCACTGGCAATCACCTTCCCCTTCAACCTCGCTTTTGGGATTCCGCTCTACTTTGGGATAGCGAGCTGGTTCTATTCGTGAGGGATGGGGCACTGTCGGTGATACCGACAGTGATGGAAAACCCTGGCTTCTTCCCACAACATCGGCACGTACACACAGGGGCAAGCAATGACAAAGCTCAAACTGGTCACGATCATCGCCGAGGCAATCCTTGAGGATCGCCTGGTACGCGAGCTACGACGACTTGGTGCGCGTGGCTATACGGTTACCGGAGTCGTGCGTGGTGAGGGTGCCCATGGAAGCCCAGTCATCGTTGACCCGGGTGGGCAGAATGTGCGGATCGAGACCCTGGTGAGTGCCGAGATCGCCTCACGGATTGGCGCTTACATCGCTGATCACTACTTCAGTGACTATGCAGTGATCATCTATGTTCTCGAAGCTGAGGTACTACGCAGCGATAAGTATCTTTAGCGTATGATGCGTTCACTGAGTCTACTGATCGTCATGAACCTGCTGCTGGGTATTGCCTCGCCAGCAGGGTTCATGCAGGCTGAGACGGCTCAACTACCATTAACGAGCGATCCCGCAGTAGTTGATCGCCATGTTGCCCTTGGGACGAGTCAGGAACAGACCCTGCTCCTCTCCAATGAGGGCAGTGTGGCAGTGGCACCACGGCTCTTTGAGGCTACGACAACGCCTACACCGTCAGCAGGTCGCGGAGAGCGTGGGGTCGTTCATAACGGATTGGACGCTGTCTGGATTGATCCGCAAATTGCCCGCGACCAGGCGGACGATCCAGATGGGATGAGTGAATTTCTCGTCATTCTGCGCGAACAGGCTGATCTCTCGGCAGCGTATGCCATGGATGATTGGAAGGATCGTGGTGAGTATGTCTACCAAACGCTATACACCCATGCAGCAGACCAGCAGGTTGCGCTGCGCCGTCTGCTCCACGGGCGTGGGCTCCGCTATACCCCTTTCTGGATTGTCAACGCCCTCGCCGTACGTGGACGTGCCGCTGATGTGACGGCTCTTGCTGCCGTGCATGCTGTCGCTGAGCTGCGGGCTACCTATGTCGCTGCACTCGAGACCCCCGCACCGGGTGGCGTTGCGCAGGCCGCTAGCCTCTGTGATGCCGATAGTGACAACGTCTGCTGGCACCTGCGCCAGATCGGGGCCAGTCGAAGTTGGAATGAGTTTGGCGTGCGTGGCGAGGGTATCACCGTCGCCCATATCGATAGTGGGGTCTCCCTCAACCATCCCGCACTCCTCGAGCAGTACCGTGGTCGTGGAACGCATGGGCTCGACCATCGCTACAACTGGTTCGATCCCTATGGGGGTTCGGCGGTTCCTACCGATTCGGGTAACCACGGAACCCATGTCATGGGGATCATGGTGGGGCGCGGGCTATCGGCGGATGCCCCTGCGGTAGGTGTTGCCCCCGCTGCACGCTGGATCGCCGCCCGCGCCTGCTCGGCCCGCGATTGTGCCGAGATCCAGATTATTCTTGCTGCTCAGTGGATGTTGGCGCCCACGGATCCCGATGGGCAGAATCCACGCCCTGATCTCCGCCCCCACGTGATCAACAACTCCTGGACCGCCGGACGTAATAATCCCTGGTTCACCGGTTATGTTCATTCGTGGCGAGCCGCAGGGATCTATCCGGTCTTTGCGGCAGGGAACTCTGGGAATACCCAGGGTTGTGGCACGGTACAGTCGCCCGGTGAGTATGCCGAGGTTACCGCCGTAGGGGCCAGTGAACGCAGTGATACCCTTGCCAGCTTTAGTAGCATTGGACCAACCGCAGATGGGCGGATTAAGCCTGATCTCGTCGCCCCGGGGAGTGGTATCCTCTCGACCGTGGCCGATCAGCGCAGCTACGCCACCAATAGTGGTACCTCGATGGCTTCGCCCCACATTGCCGGCGCGGTGGCCCTACTCTGGTCGGCCAACCCAGACCTCATTGGCAACTACGAGAGCACCTACGCTGCGCTAACCGAATCAGCCGTGCCGATCGAACTCTCCGATCGTTTCAGCGGTGCCGACTTTGCTGCCTGTCGACCCGACCAGCTGCCGAACAATCTGATTGGCTATGGACGCCTCAACCTCTACGCAGCTGTGGCCCAAGCGCGTGTCGATCTCCCATGGCTTCAGTTGCATGTTCATAGCCTGCCTGCTGTGGAGCCTGGTGCAAACGTGACGGTCAGCTTTACCCTTGATGCACGACGGGTTACCGCCCCCGGCGTCTACCAGGCGCGGATCCTCGTGCATGGCTCCGATCTGAACCAGACACCACTCACCATTCCCGTAACGATGCGTGTCCCTAGCGACCCAATGCACGCTGTGGTAAGTGGTCAACTTCGTAGTACAGTCGACGGCGCACCCCTGGTCGGTAGCGTCGCGGTCGATGGGGGGGCAGTCGCTGCGACGGATGCCCAGGGGCGCTACCAACTCACCTTGGTAGCCCGGGGGCAATCCTACCAACTCACTGCTACGGCCACTGGCTACCTGAGCAATACAACCAGCCTCAGCCTGACTTCCGGCCTGCAGGTAACCCAGGATTTCGTCCTCGAGGAGAACCTACCGCGGATCGTGGTGGAGAGCAGTACACTCGAGCTTGATCTCAGCGTTGCTGAACAGCGTACCGTAGCGCTCATGATCGCCAACCAGGGTCGACAACCCCTCGGCTATACCGCCACCCTGCTCGATGAGCACTACGGTGTTTGGCGTAGTGATCAGCCGAATGGTCCGCCTACGCTCTGGCGCGAACCACCAACCGACGCGGTGAGTCTGGTGTTGAGTGGAGATGGGAGGAGTGAGTCGATTCCGATTGGCTTCAGCTTCCCACTGTTCGACATGCTCTACACCCAGTTGAGTGTGACTGCAAATGGCCTCCTCCTCTTCGGTACCCCCCCAGGAGAGGGCCTTGCTTTCAGCCGTAGCTGTCTCCCGATCACGGCAACCTTCCTCCCTGGGATCGCCGTCCTGAGCGCCGACCTCGACCCAAGCCAGCCCGGTGCCCGCATCAGCTATGCCGCGCACCCGGAGGGGTTCCTGATCAGTTGGGAAGAGGTGCCTCTCGTGGACAATCCTGCCGCACGAATCAGCTTTCAGGCGCTCCTACTCCACGATGGGCGCATCCAGCTGCACTACCGCAACGTAGCAGGATTGACACGTGCGATGTGGGCTAGTGTGGGGGTACAGCAGAATATTGGCAATGCGCAGAACGTAAGTTGTCGCGGCGACCGACCACTCGACGATGGTCTGAGCATCGAACTGCGCCCCCAGTTGACGACAGCGAACTGGGCCTACCTGGCACAACCAGCAGCTACCGTTGCACCGGGCAGTGAGGAGCCGCTTGAGCTTCGTGTGCGCTGGATCGCTCCCTACCCTCACCGTTGGCCGCTCAGTGCCACCATCGAACTACGCACGAACGACCCACACCAGGCTCTGCTCCCTCTGACTGTACGGGTCAGATCGGCCGAACCGGTCTCTAGACTCTGGTTTCCCATCCTACGGTGATGCCGCCCGAGGGGTAGGGCATGGTTCAAATGGCCCTGGCACTCTTCCGGGAGGTGTGGAGGGCTGCGCCCTCCACAAAAAGATCTAACCCAGCCCCGATGCCGCCGGCGTAGCAAGTCGGCGCAGCCGAAATTGAACCACGCCTAAGGCTAAACCACGAGGCCAAATCCCTCGAGCCAGAAACGCAGCCAAGACATACCCCCCAGCACGAGCAGGGTTGGTAGTAGGGCAAGGGTGGCTGGTCGAGCGAGTTGGCGGACCTGCGTAATCTTCCCCTCATAGCCGAGTAGCATGCTGGTGAGCAGGAGAAAGACGAGGTAGAGCACCCCCGTGATACCCAAAAAGGCGATCGTGGCGAGTGGCCAGAACATAAAGCTGAGATTCCCGTAGATCGCGACTAGTACCAGCATGTTGATCCCCAGGATGGCTCCGAGCTCACCCCAACGCTGCAGCACAGGCTGGAAATCATCCACATCCTTACGGAGAGTCTTGTTCAGCATCAGGTGGAGCAGCACGGCAATCGAGACCCCCATACCCATACCGGTGATCGTGCGCAGGAGGTTGCTCGGTTCGTAGAGGTAGGGCTGACCAATATCTCTCAGCAATGAATTGAAGCCATCGACGGCCATGATCCCAATGAACGCCAGCAGGAGCAGGCTGATCGGCCATGGTGGCAGCCCGGCAGCCCGTGCGCGTCCACTGGTGTAGAAGTAGACCATGCTCAACAGGAAGCTACTGTAGATCCCACTATTACGGGCACAGATCGGGAACTGCGACCCACCGAGCATCAGGTTGTGCTGCTGTGCACAGACCCCATGCACCACGGCATACATCTTCCATTCAAGGGGTGCACCTGGCCAGAAGAGCAGCGCCACGAGGAGCACACCAAAGAGCCCCACAAACATCCAGATCCAGGGGCGCTCAACGCGAAGATCGCCGGGGAGCACCAAGCTTGGTTGCGGATCGCTCATCGGAGTTCCTCCAACGCTTTCGTGAGTTGTGAGGCATTGAGTGCACCGATATGGCGCTCACTCAGGCTGCCATCACGATGGATGAAGATGGTGGTGGGGAGACTCGTTACCGTATAACGATCCCCAATCGCACCACTCAGATCGGGGATGAGGGGGAAACTCACCTCAATCGTTGCAGCAAAGCGGGCAATAGCAGCGGGCAACTCGTTACGATTGATCGCCAGGACGACCAGATCGCCCTGTGCATCTAGGTAGGCCTGCTCAATCACGGGCAACTCCTCCACACAGGGTAGGCACCAGGTTGCCCAGAAGTTGAGCACCACCGGTCGTCCTCGCAAATCGCTCAGACGGGTAGTACTCCCATCAGGTAGCGTGAAGCTGAAATCGGGGGCGAGATCGCCAACACCCACGGTATCACGCCCACGGTCGAGGAGCCGACTCTCGCGGGCAATCGTCGCGCTACCCGCGCTCAACTCGGTCGGTGTTGCCGTGGGTTGGGCGGCGGTACAGGCCGTTAGAGCAAGGATGAGGATGACGACGAGGGGACTACGCTTCATGATCGGTCTGTTCCTACGCGGTCTCAGAGCTGGCCATCGGACGTCATGTGCGCAAGCGCCTCTTGGTAGGCCGGATCATCGTATCGTGACAGCATATACGCAGCTGCATGGGGTGGCAACGCATCACCCAGCACATGGGCGGCGAGTAGTTCAGCTGCCCCACAGGAGGCCATCAATCCGTAGCCGGAGAGTCCACCGATGATGAACGCACCAGCCACTGGGAGTGGGCCAATGAGTGGTCGATTCTCACGCGTACGTGTGTAGTAGCCACCATCAATATAGGCCTGGGGCGTGCGTTCAACGTAGGTCTTCAGCGCTGGAATGGCGGTGGCTAGCGCTCGGAGGGCCAATTCAGTCAACTGAGGGTCAGGGGTGATCGGGAACTGCGGCTGCACACGCTCGGTGTGGTAGTCCCAGAGCAGCAGCAGTGTCGTCGCACCCGCCCCTCCTTCAGGCCGAGTGTGTGCACCTGAAGGGAGAGGGTCGAGCAGCCAGCAGAGTTCAGGATCGGCACCTAGTGCAGCACGCTCATCAGCGTCCCAGGGCAATGTGATCGGATCAGCAGCGATCACCATGGGGGCATGGCGGGGAATGAGGCCCAACGGATCGTTGATCGACGCTTTGAGGTGGCGCTCGTGGTAGAGTGGTAGTTCGATACCGAGTAGTCGGCCTACCTCCTGCTGTAGAGGCCCCGCCGCACTGATCAGCGTGGTAGTCGCAACCCGCACCGTTTCAGCCGCGGTCGTCACATGTACCGCGCCTACCCCTCCCCCAGAGAGCTCAACCCCCGTGAGTCGCCCACGCAAGAGACGCACACCATGGGCACGAGCCTGCTCCAGCAGATACATCCCCAACTGACGTCCACTGAACCAGCCGGCGCGGCGAACATGGAGGAGTGCCACACTGTTTGGGCTCAGGTAGGGGAAGTGCGCACGGATCAACGCGGGATCGAGGATGAGATCGGCGCCCTCGGGTTGCCCGGTAAAGCCGTGGGCAGGGGCTGGTTGGTAGGGCGAGGCACCACCACCAGGGGGGTGGATCCGTAACGGACCGGCGCCAAAGGCTGCGATGCGCTCAGCTTCAGCCTGAAAACGCTGTAGGGTGGTGGCGTCGCTGGTAACGTAGAGGTAGCCACGTCGGTTGAGCAAGATGGCGTTATGAGTTTCATGGGCGAGAGCCTCGATCAGATCGATACTCCGTCCCATGAGGGCCACCATGGCCGCATCAGGCCACCAGACTCGGTAGGCTTCGGTCGACTTATCACTCGTCAACGCCAGGGGATCACCTGCTTCGATGAGCAGGATATCACGCAGGCCGCGCCGTACTGCGAGCTCATAGGCGACCGCTACGCCCGCAATTCCTGCACCGCAGATGACAACCTTGGCCGTCCACTCGCTCATAACCGCTCTCTGGGCAAGGGCGTGATTGAATAGGGAGCC
>CAIWUD010000281.1 GCA_903915775.1 uncultured Chloroflexota bacterium
CTTCGCCCTCCACGCCTCCCGTCGTACGTCGTGCAGGGCAAGCTCCTCCCCCCAGCGGGGGGAGGTTGGGAGGGGGGAGAGACTTCGCCCTCCTCACTTTCCGTATACTCCTAGAAGAGAACGCCCATGAACTCACGATGGTATCGCTTCGCCACCTACAGCTTCATCCTCCTCCTGCTCCTCTTCCTCCTCCCAGTAGCTGAGCTAGAGGCTGCCACTCCTGAGGGCTTTGCCGAGCCAACCTTTCGTCAACTCTGGGAGCGTAGCGATCGTGCGGTGGCCTCTGGGCAAGCCAATCGCTCATGGATCTGGGGTGCAGCAGCAGGTCAGCGCCGCTACGAGCGCTTTGATCCGGCACCTGGTGCGGCTCGCCTGGTGCAATATTTTGATAAGGCGCGGATGGAGATCAACGATCCGGCTGCCGATCGCCGTTCAGCCTGGTTTGTGACCTGTGGCCTTCTCGTGGTAGAGCTGATCACTGGACGGGTGCAGGTGGGGCCGAATAGCTTCATCACCCGATCACCTGCCACTATTCCGCTCGCTGGTGATCCCATCAACAACCCCGATGCCCCGACCTACGCGATGCTTGCGGAGCTCGCTGCCATTGATGGTGCCCGACGGGCTCCCGTAGCACTGGGCCAACTAGTCAGCGCAACCCTTGGTCCTGCAGGCGTTGCGCGTGATACAGCCCTGGCCCGCCCCGAAACCGTCATTACCTCCTACGATGAGGTGACTGGTCGCAACGTTCCGCGGGTCTTTCAGCGTTTCATGGAGCAGCAGGGAGCCCTAGCAGACCCCCTCTTTACCTTTGGCCGTCCGATCACCGAGGCCTACTGGGCGGAGGTACGGATTGCGGGTCGCAGCCTCCCGGTGCTCTTCCAGGCCTTCGAGCGCCGCCTCTTGACCTATAACCCCGCCAACCCGGAGCCCTGGAAGGTCGAAATGGGCAATGTTGGGCAGCACTACTACCAGTGGCGCTACGGCCACGAGCTCCGCTATGCCCAGCCGCCCTCCGCTCAGCCCTTCACGCTGCGTGAGACACGGATGACTCTCCCCACCTACGAGTTAGGTCCGGCACTGCGGGCGACGGCACCTGGTGATCCGATCTTTCCCTACGAGCGGTTGGATCGGACACTGGTCGGCCCATCCGTACTGCGCAGCTACCGTGTACTTCAGGTCGAGAACCGTTTTCTCACCCTCACCTTCCTTCCCGAGCTTGGTGGGCGACTACTCCAGGCGGTGGATCGCAGTAGTGGACGAGCAATCTTCTACCAGAATCCCGTCGTGAAACCGAGCCCATTTGGTCAGCGTGGCTGGTGGCTGGGTCTCGGTGGATTGGAGTGGGCCGCGCCGACAGAGGAGCATGGCTATCTTGAAAATCTCCCCTGGGATCTCACCATCAGTCAGGATGCAGCTGCGGTGACCGTGACGATGCGGAGCGTTGAGCGCCAGCGTGGTTTCGTGGTGACTGGTAGGGTGACCCTCTACGCTGACGAGGCTCGCTTCACCACGCGCCTGGAGGTCTACAATCCGACGAGCTCTGCACAACCAGCCCAGATCTGGATGAATGGCATGCTCAGTCCGGCTGGCGACAACCGGGTTGGTCCGGGGCTACGCTTCATCGCCCCTACCGAGCAGATGGTCATCCATGCGACGAACGATCGTGCCCTCCCTGGCCCACGGTCGCTGATCGCTTGGCCACAGCACGATGGCCGCAACCTGGGTGACCCAACGAGTTGGAGTGGCTACCTGGGAACCTTCACCCCGACCCCGGTGCCCTTCCTGGCCGCCTATGATATCGTCGCCGACAGTGGTGCGGCGGTGATCCATGGTACCGGTGTGGTTGGCGGAAAGATCTTTGCCTTCGGCCCCGATCTCGAGCCTGGGCTCTATACGGATGATCAGAGTGCCTACGTTGAGGTGTGGAGCGGAGCCCAAGCCACCTTTTGGGATGATCCGCCCCTGGCAACGGGGGCGACCCGCGTGATCGAAACGAGTTGGATTCCCCTCTGGGGGCTCGGTCTGCCGCAGCAGGCGACTCTTGAGGGCGCTGTTGGGCTACTGCAGCGTGATGACTCTGGGCTAACGGTGACGATCGCCAGTCCGCGCATCGTTCCGGCAACGCAGATTGTGATCCGTGCTGGTGATCGCGAGATCTTCCGGAGTGCATCGCTCAGCCTGCGCCCAGACCAGCCACTCTCGGTTGAGTTGCCGCCTGGGGTCGTTGGGCCTCTACGCATTGAGGCTGACGGCCTCCGTCTGGTTCTTCCGTAAACCTATTGCGTGCTCCTGATTTCCGTCTATAATGGCAAGAGATCAAGCATGGCAGGTACGATCGTTCTGGTAGCCTTCTCCTCGAACCCTGCCAGGGGCTACGTACCTCAGCCCTTGTAGAACAGGTCGCCTATGCACGAGCAGCATCTCTTCATCTTTGCCTCCGCAGCGGGGAGCGTACGACAGATTGGGACGCTGATTCAGGGGAGCCTCGATGCTGGCTGGACGACCTATGTGGTTGGAACACCGAACCTCGAGTTGATCGCCCCTACGGCGAGCCTACTGGCCCTCCCTGGCACCCACTGGATCAGCGGCTACAACCAGTCACCACTCGATCGTTTTCCTTTTGGTACGATGCTGGTAGCTCCCTGTACGTTCAACACCTTTAACAAGATCGCCAATGGCCTGGCCGATAATCTGGCGACGGCCATGGTTGCTGACGCGATCGGTGCCGGCCTCCCGGTATTTATCGCCCCATCGATGAACCCGGGCCTCTGGAACCATCCGCGTACGCGTGAGTCCTACCGGCTGCTCCAATCTTGGGGCTGTCGGATCATCGATCCGCAGATCAGCCCCGATCGCGTGACGTTGGCTCCAGTTGATACCATCCTCACGACCCTCAAGCAGCACTTTGCATCCCATGGGACTCCGCCGCAGAGCAGTAGGTGATGTGACAGGGTTCTTGGGTGCCGTGCCCGCCCAAACCTGTCCGTTACGGGATGCGAGATCCGTTCGCCCGGTACAGTATCATTTTGCCGCGAAAAGTAATCGATTACGTGCCCTTTGAAGGAGCGAAATATGAGCGCAGTTGGCTACTCTCCCGACCGCTTGCTCGCCCGATACCCTGAGCTTATGGCCACGTTGGAACGCACCATAACTGCCGAGGCCTACTTTCAGATCTTCCAACAGCTTTCGGATAACTACTCCCCGACGCTGACAGTCAGCCGGGTTCAAGGGGCCCTGGTTGAGCAGTTGCTGTCGGTAGGTAGCGGCAATATGGAGCGAATGACCCTCGATCGCAACGCCCGCCATTCAGGGACGATTACCGTAAAGGTTGGGAGTGGCAAGCCCACCGTTTGGCTCTCAGCCCACGCAGATGTCTGCAGCTACCTGACAGGGGCATGGGATGGGAGTGGCTACCCACTGACACCCTTTTGTATGCACCGTGTGAGTGCTGGTGCACGTCCTGCGATGGCGCTGGCCGCCCCGCGTGGGTATGGGCCCCTGGAGCGTCTGGTTGAAGGGGTGATGGTGACAGATGAGCATGATCATGTGCGCTTTGAAACCGCTCGCGACGATCTGCCCCTGCATACGCGGGTGGTTCACCATCGGCCGGCGAGTTGGGATCGTGTCACTGGTGCCGTTTCTGGCTTTCTCGACAACCAAGCCGGTTCGGCGGCGCTGCTCCTCGCTGCGCAGGCGCTCTCACACTTCGAGGTGAATGCGCTGATGCTGATCAATGATGAAGAGGAGGGGCCGGTTGATAAGGGGAACCAGGGCTTCTCCCGCGCTGCCAACAGGCTCCTGCATCGCACACCGCTCGACGAGCTCCCTGACTACGCGATTGTGGTCGATGGTCACGGCCAGGAGGATCTGCTGCGCCGCGGTGCTCCAACCACCTTCGGGAAGGGGGCCTCATTTACCGGGATGTCGAGCCAGGCCCGTGGTGCGGTGACCCCGCCGCAGCTACTTGAGTTTGCCCGCGAACTGCAGGGCTGGGCGGCACCGTTTGGTGTGGGGATGGTTGAGCACCCTGGCTACGTTGGGCGAAGTGACGATATTTCGTTGATGCAGTTCACTCCCAATGTCTCGATTGTGGGCTATCCAGGAGCCTACTCGCACTTCGATCAGCCCCCCCTCTCGTACATGCACGATCTGGTGGCGCTGACCAAGGTGTTGGTCTTCATGGTGCTCGCGGCGAACGATGAGGCCTGGCAAGAGGCCTACTTGTAGGCGATCCTCCGCACATTTGCGGGAAGGGCGGAGGGCTGTGCCCTCTACTAAAGCCCTGGTAGCGCCAGACGGTCAGGGTAACTGTTCACACTTCTCCTGGAGCGAGGGCATCTCACCCTCGTAGCCCCTCCCCGTAAGGGCAACCCCCTGTGGTTGCCCTACCGTTGGCTTACCCCGATCGTGAACATGTACCGGTCAGGCTGGCCCAGCCGAAACTGAAATATCCCTCAACAGTCTCATCCAAACCGGGAGTGTCTATGGAGCAGTACGATGTGGTCGTGATCGGTGCAGGGGTCATGGGTGCGGCTACGGCCTACCATCTGGCGCGGCGCGGTCGGCGCGTGCTCTTGCTCGAGCAGTTTGCCATTGGTCACGAGCGTGGTAGTTCGCATGGTCACTCGCGGATCTTTCGTCTGGCGTACGACTCGGTCGACTACATACGCTTAGCCCAGGCGGCGCTCCCCCTCTGGCGCGAACTGGAGCAGTTGTCGGGCAGCGAACTTCTCTGCCTCACCGGTGGGCTCGACGTTGCGGATCGAGCGACACCAGCGATTGCAGCAACGCAGACCGCTCTGCGCGCCTGCGGCCTCTCCTACGAACTGCTTGATCGTACGACTGCTGCGAAGCGCTTCCCCCAATTTGCCCTTGGCAAGGGAATGGTTGGCCTCTACCAGCCGACGAGCGGTTTCCTTGACGCGACGAGCTCGGTGCTTGCCCTCGTCGACCAGGCCCGACGTCATGGCGCGGTGGTGCTGGATGAGAGTCCAGTGCTCGCCATCCAACCCCAATCAACGGGTGTTGAGCTACGGACGCGTGGCGCAACCTATGCTGCCGAGCGACTAGTCATCACTGCTGGCTCCTGGGCACGCCCCCTCCTGCGACAACTGGGCCTCGACCTACCCCTTACGGTGACCAAAGAGCAGTTTGCCTTCTTTCGACCCCACGAGCCGGAGCTCTTTGATGTGGAGCGCTGCCCCATCTTTATCCACCATGGCAACCCGTCTGTCTATGGCTTTCCCATGGCTGGGCTTCCTGGGGTTAAGGTGGCTTTTCATGGTAACGGCCCGGTGATCGCCCCGGAGAGTATGGATCAGTCGATCGAGCCGGAAGCCCTTGTGGTGCTGCACGCCCACCTGGCGCGCCTGATGCCACGGGCTGCAGGTGAGCTCATCCATGCCCAGACGTGCCGGTATACTACCACACCCGACCACGAGTTTATTATCGATCAGCATCCTGAGCATGCGCAGATTCTGATCGGCTCGCCATGCTCTGGCCATGGCTTCAAGTTTGGGATCCTAATTGGTGCAATTCTCGCCGATCTGGCTGAGCAAGGCAAGACGGAGCATGCCATTGAGCGCTTCCGGCTTGCGCGCTTCGCTGGACTGACAGCATGATATGGAGGAGAAGGGCTTTATGCGTCTATTTGAGCAGCTTGGCCGCAAGAAGGTGGTGTTGGGCATGATCCATCTTGGAGCCATGCCGGGCACGCCGTTTTACGTCGAGGGGAGCTACGAGGCTACCCTGGAGCGGGCGGTGGCCGATGCCCGTGCCCTCTTTGAGGGCGGTGCCGATGGCTGTCTGGTGCAGACCGTCGATCGGGCCTACAGCAAGGAGGATGAGGCTGATCCGGCCCGTGTGGCTGGTGTAGCAAATATCGTGCGTGCGATCGATAAGGCGACTGATCCAGAGTTCCAGGTTGGCGTGCAGATCATGCGCAATGCTCTGAAAGCCTCCCTGGGTGTTGCTAAGGTCTGCAACGGCTCATACCTACGCTGTGGTGCGCTGGTTGGGGCTACCCTGACCCCGAGTGGGATGGTGGAGGCGAACCCCCATGAGCTGATGCAGTATCGCAATACCATTGGTGCACGCCACATCAAGCTGATCGCCGAGATCGACTCGATGCACTTCAAGTGGTTTGGTGGGAAACCGACGGTTGAAGTGGCCCGCGCTGCCAAGTATGTCGGCGCCGATGCGGTCTCTCTCGGGAGCCCCGATGAGGAGGAGATGCTGGGCATGATCCGTGAGGTGAAGCGTGCCCTGCCCGGCCTACCGGTGATCCTCGCTGGCTACACCAACCATGCTAATGCCGCACGAATGCTCGCCGAGGCTGACGGTGCCTTTGTAGGTACCTGTCTTGAGCGCGATGGTTGGGGTGGCGCGATCGATATCGAGCGCGTGCGAGAATATATGGCGATTGTGCGCTAGGGATGGTTCCATGTCGGCTGCGCGAGCGTGGCTAGATGAGTGTTTTTGCGGAGGGCCTTGCCCTCCACACCTCCCAAGGGAAGCTTCACGGTTGGCTGCGCGAGCGTGGCTGGGTTGATTTTTTCGCGGAGGGCCTTGCCCTCCACACCTCCCATTGAGGGGAAGGATCATCATTATGAGCGAACAAGGATTGCTCTTCGAGCGCGATGGTGCCATTGCCACCATTACCTTGAACCGTCCCGACAAACTCAACGCCCTCTCGCCTGCGGTGATGCAGGAGCTCAGTCGTCTTCTCGACATGGCCAATAGCGATGAGGAGTTGCGCTGCCTGATCCTCACCGGGGCAGGTGATCGCGCCTTCTCCGTAGGGTTCGACCTTGATGGCCTCCAGATGCCTGAGACCACCCCCGATCTGACCAGTGCGACGACGAACAACTTCAACACCATCCTCAAGATCTGGAACCTACGCATCCCGGTGATTGCCGCGGTCAACGGCTATGCCGTTGCTGCAGGCTCAAACCTGGCGATGATCTGCGACATCACCATTGCCGCCGAGGGTGCCCGCTTTGGTGAGCCGGAGATTCGCCACGGCGCTCTCTCGCCATTGCTCCTCCAGCCCTGGTTCAACAGCAATGCCAAGATGATCCACTACCTCTACTACACCGGTGATACCATCACCGCACAGGAAGCCCTTGGGCTAGGTATGGTTGCCAAGGTTCTCCCCCAGGAGCAGTTGCTGAACGAGGCCAAGCGTATGGCCCGCCGCATCGCCATGGTTCCGGCCTACGCGGTCCGTATGACTAAAGATAGTTTGCGTCGCGCCTACGAGAGCATGGGCTTTATGAGTGCGCAGTATCAGCACAAGGCGAATGACACGCTCGTCCTTGGTGCTGTTGGCATTCCCGAGAAGGATCGTCTCTTTGGGCTCATGGAAGCTGGTGATATGCGCACCTTCCTCGCCGAGCGCGACGGCCCCTTCAAACGGCAGCAGTAGTCTAGGAACAGGATTCCCTATGAGCGACCGGAGCTCCTTCTCGCTCGATGCGAAGTATACCCAGACCGAGGGTGTGGTGCTCTTATCAGGCGTCCAAGCCCTCGTGCGACTGCCCCTCGATCAGCTACGCGCCGATCGCCGCCGTGGGTTACGCACCGCTGGCCTGATCTCTGGCTACCGCGGTTCGCCACTCGCTGGGCTGGATCTGCTCTTCCAACGTAGTCAGAAACTCCTCGACGCCCATGATCTCCGCTTCATCCCTGGCGTCAATGAGGATCTCGGCGCGACCATGATCTTTGGGAGTCAGATTGCCAACCTCTTCCCGCAGCCAGTCTACGACGGGGTGATCGGCATGTGGTATGGCAAGGCGCCTGGGGTTGACCGCAGCGGCGATATCTTCAAGCATGCGAACTTCGCCGGGAGTGGTCGCAATGGTGGTGTGCTTGCCGTAGCCGGTGACGATCCTCTCTCGAAGTCGTCGACCCTCCCCTCCGCTTCCGAGACAGCCCTCTACGATGCGCTGATGCCGGTGGTTGTGCCTGGCAACATCCAGGATCTGCTCGATTATGGCCGGCTCGGTTTTGAGCTCTCACGCTTCTCGGGGCTCTGGGTTGGGCTCAAAATGGTCACCACGCTGGCTGATCAGTTTGGAACCGCCTTTGTTGGTGAGGATCGTCTCCCTATCGTCATTCCTGACCTGACCTTCAACGGACGTCCCTGGCGACCTACACAGACCCATACCCTCGGTTCGCCAACTAGCCTGGCCCTCGAGCAGGAGATCCACGAGGGTCGGCTCGTGGCGGCACTCGCCTTTGCCCGCGCCAATCAGCTCAACCGTATCACTGTCCAGGCCCCTGGTGCCCGTATTGGGCTCATTGCGGCGGGTAAGCCGTACGATGAGTTGCGGCAGGCCCTGAGTGGCCTCGGACTCGACGATGCAGCTCTGGAACGTTACGGCATTCGCATCCTAAAACTCGGCATGATCTTCCCCCTCGAGCCGCAGATCGTGCAAGAGTTTGCCCACGGGCTCGAAGAGATCATCGTGGTTGAGGAGAAGCGGGCCTTTGTGGAGCTCTTTGTCCGTGACGCTCTCTACCAACTGCCCGAGCGTCCCCGGGTGATAGGCAAGCGTGATGAGCACGATCGTCCCTTCATTCCGGTGCACGGCGAACTCGATGCTGCTATCCTTACACCATTGTTGGCCGGGCGCTTGGCACGGATCGTTTCAGGTGAGCGTTTTACCCAGCGCTTGGCCCAACTCCGTTTACAGCGCGATCTACCGGTACTGTCGCTCAGCACGGGGGCAGGTCTCGCCCGAACACCCTACTTCTGCTCGGGTTGCCCACACAACCGATCAACGGTGGTGCCCGAAGGCTCCATGGCTGGGGGTGGCATCGGCTGCCATGGACTCGTTCACGGCATGGGGCGGAGTACGATCGGCCTCGGCCACATGGGTGGTGAGGGCGCACAGTGGGTCGGGATCGCCCCCTTCAGCGCCACGTCCCACATGTTCCAGAATCTTGGTGACGGTACATTCTTTCACTCGGGCTCCCTGGCCGTTCGCCAGGCCGTAGCGGCAGGGAGCAACATCACCTTCAAGCTCCTCTACAACAGTGCCGTAGGCATGACGGGTGGTCAGGAGGTTGATGGCTCGATGTCGGTTCCAGCGCTTACCCGGGCCCTCGAAGCTGAAGGGGTGCGGCGCATCATCATCACCACGGACAACCTGAAGCGCTACCCATCCGATACGCGCTGGGCTCCAGGAGTGGAGATCTGGCACCGCGATCGCCTTGACGAGGCGCAGCTGGTACTCCGTGACACCCCCGGGGTGACCGTGCTGCTCCATGATCAGATGTGCGCGGCTGAGCTACGCCGTCTGCGCAAGCGTGGCCGTGCCGCCGAGCCCGCCACCCGGGTGGTGATCAACCAGGCGATCTGTGAGGGTTGTGGTGATTGTGGGGTCAAGTCCAACTGTCTCAGTGTGCAGCCGGTGGAGACCGAGTTTGGGCGTAAAACCCAGATCCACCAGTCATCCTGTAATAAGGACTACTCCTGTCTCCTTGGCGACTGTCCATCATTCGTGATCGTTGATCCTGGTAACGTCAAGCAGGCGCCAAAACGTAAGCTGCGCCGGGTTGATGAGCCGCTCCCGGAGCCTATGCTGCGCGTTGGTGCCGATTGCAACATCTTCATGACCGGAATCGGTGGCACCGGTGTCGTGACCGTCAATCAGTTGCTCGGTACCGCCGCACTCCTCGACGGACGCTTTGTTGATGGTCTCGACCAGACCGGCCTCAGCCAGAAGGGTGGTGCGGTCGTATCACACCTGAAGCTCAGTACGGCACCAGTCGTCGGCTCCAATCGGATTGCCCCGGGTGAGGCCGACTGTCTACTGGCCTTCGATATCCTGACTGCTACAGCGCCGCCACAGATTGTACGGGCGAATCCGGAGCGTACGGTGGCGGTAGTCTCGACAAGTCAGGTGCCAACTGGGGCGATGGTGGCCAGTACGGCAACCCACTTCCCGCAGCTCGATGGCCTGAAGTCCATGATCAATGACCGAACGCGGGCCGGCGAGAATCTCTTCTTTGATGCGATTGCTCTGGCTGAGGAGGCTTTCGGCGACCACCTTGCGGCGAATATGATCATCGTTGGTGCTGCCTTCCAGCAGGGGCTGATTCCGATCAGTGTTGCGGCGATCGAGCAGGCCATTGTGCTCAATGGTGTCGGGATCGAGATGAATACCCATGCCTTCCGACTCGGTCGTCAGTTGGTGGCGCAACCGGCGGGGGGAACAGCAATAGCCGCTCCGGCTACGCAGCCTCCACCGGCGGAGATCACCCCTGAAGCGCAGGCGCTTGTTGATAGCGTGGGGGCACCGATGGGGAGTGAGCTCCGGCGCCTCCTGCTGATTCGTGTTCCTGAGCTCATTGCCTACCAGAACAGTGCCTACGCGTGCCGCTACACCGAGTTCGTCGCACGTATCTACCGCGCCGAGCAGGCCGCAATCCCCGGTGCGAGCACGATCAGCGAAGCAGTGGCCCGCTACCTCTTCAAGCTCATGGCCTACAAGGATGAGTATGAGGTGGCGCGACTCGCCCTCAGCGAGAGGTTCCAGCGTGAGCTCAGCGAACAGTTTGGTGCAGATGCACGGGTTACCTACCAACTCCATCCGCCCTTCCTGCGCGCCTTGGGCTGGAAACAGAAGATTGGCCTTGGGCGTTGGTTCAACAGCGCATTTCAGCTCCTCCGCCGTATGCGCGGGCTGCGTGGGACACCTTTTGATCCCTTTGGGTACGCCGAGGTACGCCGGGTAGAGCGTGCCCTGATCGGGGAGTATTGTGCGCTCATTGAGCAGGCAATTGCCACGCTGACCCCGGCGCGTCAGGGCCAACTGCTCGAACTTGCTCAGCTCCCCGACCAGATTCGCGGCTACGAGGAGATCAAACTGACCTCGGTTCGGCACTTTCGGCAGCGCTCCGCCGAACTGCTCAAGGTGTTCTGATCGATCGGTGGAGGGACGCGGTGAACCAACAGCAGGGCAATCCCCCGAGGTTGTCCTGCTGTTGGCGTACCCCAACACCGAGCGGTTATCCCCTACGATTGTCGAGGCACTGTTCGCCTACGAGTTCAATGCACTGATCGGACTACTCTCGCCCCAGATGATCGCAGCAACCTCGGGCGACAACGTCATGTCACGGTTACAACTGCGCAGGGTGATGCCATAGTCGGCAGAAGCATCGGGGATGAAGAACTGGTTACCCGGCAAAAGGCGGTGCGCTTCAAGGTAGCGGAGGAGGTCAGTACGCTCCTCTGCCTCCTCCTCGATGCGTTGAATGGTGAACATGGTGCCTGCCACCACGCGGTCGAGGCGTACACTACCGACCGCGGTGAAGCCACTTCCTGGAATAGGATTCCCGTGAGGACAGGTCGTCGCCTTACGGAGCATGGCCGTAATACGCTCTTCGAGGAGTGGCGACAAGGCATGTTCGAGCTGGACGGCCTCCTCGTGTACGAGATGCCACGGGATACCGATGCTGTCTGCCAGGAAGCGCTCGAGGATACAGTGGCGTCGAATCACGCGCTCGGCCAGATCGCTCCCCGCCCTGGTCAGGCTGATTTCGCCTCGCTCGTCACGCCGGATGTAGGCTTTCCGCTCCATCTCTTGTAGTGCGTGACTGACTGTTGGCGGCTGCAAGCTGAGCCAGCGCGCGACGTGGGCTGCAATGACCGGCTCGCCACGCTGGACAAGGTAGTAGATGATCTCCAGATAGTCCCGCTCCTTATGGGTTGGCCCATCGGAGCCCGCGCGTCGTCGCTGACGGGGGTGGGAGCTCTTTATTGCCGGGATCTCTGCCATACTCTATTCCTTGCCGACCAATAGTGTTTCGACTGCTAACTACCTAGAGTATAGCACGGGTGTATGGAGCGAACAATAGGGAACGTCTTGGTAGCTGTTCACACTTCCCCTAGCGAGAGCCAGGCTGGGTTCGTTTTTTCGTGGAGGGCTACGCCCTCCACACCTCCTACACGCGGATCACGCTCATCTGGGATCACCGAGCGCCTGCTCGGTGCTTTCGGGGACTCATCGCGCGGATCCGATTACGGCGTAGGTGCTACCACCACCACCGAACCCACCCTGCCCCTACGGGTGTGGTTCGGCGGGCTCCGGAAACCATGCCAGGGCATGACCAGGGGTCAGACGGATGCGCACCCGGGTATTGGGGGGGTAGTCGTGAATATGGTTGCAGAGGCAGCGCAGACGCTGTTTTGAGTCGAGCTCAACCTCATAGAGATAGTCGCCACCGCGGAAGACGCGGTCCGCAATCTGGGCATTACCCTGCGCATCGGGCTGTAGCTCGAGGTCGTCTGGGCGTACCACGAGATCGACAGAGGTTCCTGGCCGAAGGTCGACGCGTTGGGTCAGTGATCCCAACTCAGTTTTGATACAGCCCGCACAAATGGTTGCGGGAAGAAAGTTCGCCACACCAATGAACTCCGCGATAAAGCGTGATGCTGGGGCCAGAAAGAGATCGCTGGGGGGGCAGACCTGCTCGAGTTGACCTTCACGCATCACCGCGACCCGATCGCCCATATAGAGCGCCTCCTCCTGGTCATGGGTAACGAAGAGCGCAGTGGTACCGAGCTGTTTGAGCATCGTACGCACCTGGGCGCGCAGGGTGATGCGGAGATCGGCATCAAGATTGCTAAACGGCTCATCGAGGAGCAACACGGCTGGAGAAGGTGCTAGGGCACGTGCCAGAGCTACGCGCTGCTGTTGTCCACCCGAGAGTTGGTGGGGCATACGGTGCTCCATTCCGCTCAGCCCAGCCAGTTCAAGCAGATCGTGAACACGAGAGCGCCGCACAGCCGCCGATCTACGTAGCCCGAAGCCGATGTTTGCCGCTACATCGAGGTGGGGAAACAGGGCATGGTGTTGGAAGACCATGCCAACCTGGCGCTGCTCGGGTGGGAGCGAGCGTTTGCTGGTGGCAACCAGTTGGTCGCCAATCTGGATAGTGCCCTGGCTAGGCTGTTCAAAACCTGCGATCATGCGCAGCACCGTCGTCTTCCCACATCCACTTGGCCCGAGCAGTGCAAGGATCTCGCCCGCACGAATCTGGAGACTGAGGTCATTGACTGCAGTGACCGTACCAAAGAGTTTGTGGACGTTTGTACAGGATACTTCACTCATAGATGCTGCTTTTGCTCACGTACTGAAAGGAGTGCCAGTGGTAGCGATGAGCATAGGATGAGCAGCAGCGCCGGTGCTGCTGCACGGGTAAAGTAGGCCTCGGAGACCGCGGTCCAGACCTCCGTTGCTAGCGTACGCACCCCGATGGGGGCGAGGAGCAGGGTGGCTGGAAGTTCTTTCATTGCGGTAAGAAAGACGAGGCTAGCGCCGGCGATGATCCCTGGCCGTATAAGGGGCAGGGTAATCTGGAAGAAGACCTGGATGGGACGACGTCCGAGGCTACGTGCACTCTCCTCCAGGCTCGGGTGAAGTTGGCGGAGCGCGGTATGGAGTGCACCGAAAGCCTGTGGGAGGAAGAGGATCATGTAGGCCAGGATCAACATCGCATAGCTCTGGTAGAGCCACCGTGCGAAGGTGATGCCGAAAAAGACGAGCGCTAGGGCTACTGCGATGCCGGGTAGGGCAAAAGCGGCGTAAGTCAGGCGCTCCAGGAGCGCGCTGAGGCGGCCAGGTTGGCGTACCACCAGCATGGCCACTGGTAGGGCAGCGATGACCGTCACGACGGCACCGGCCACCGAGCTACCGAGCGCACTCCATGTGGCTGGGCCAAGCATCCCAAGGCTCTCTCCACCGAGCAGCCCCCGTCCAAGCCAGTAGAGAAGCACCGTGGCTGGGAGCAGCATGCCCAGGCTGGCAATCGCCGCGCAGAAGATAAACGCGGGCCAACGCCATGCCCCAAGGGCAGTTCGCGTCGGTGCACGGGTTGCGCGTACCCCCACGAGATCGTAACTGGCCCGTCCCCGTGTCTTCATCTCAAGCGCAACGAGCAGCAGGGTGAGGCAAACTAACAGGAGGGCGAAGAAGGCTGCCTGGATCCGATCAAATGAGCGATACTGCTGGAAAATAACCCGCGTGAAGGTGTCGTAACGCATGATTGCTACGGCACCAAAGTCGCGGAGCACGTAGAGTGCAACGAGCAGCCCACCTGCACCGAGGGCGGGGCGCAACTGGGGCAGAACCACCCGTAAGAAGGTCTGTAGGCGGTTCAGGCCGAGACTGGCAGCAATCTCCTCCAGGGTGGGATCCATCCGGCGCAGGGCTGCCTGGGCCCCAAGGAGCATGTAGGGGTAGCTCAGCATCGTGAGCGTGAAGAGTGCACCCCAAAAACCATAAATTGAGGGGAGCCTGGTGATGCCGGTGATTGGCTCGAGCAGTTGCTGTAGTAGTCCGTTGGGACCGAGGGCTGAAGCGTAGAGATAGGCACCGACGTAGCTCGGAATGACCAACGGGAGCGCACTGATAACCGCCCAGAAGCGACGGAGTGGGACATCACTACGGACGGTGAGCCAGGCCAACGGAATGGCGATCAGTGCGGAGGCTGCAGTCACGCTGAGCGAGAGGAGCGTCGTGCGCCCGATGATGGCCCAACTACTTGGGCGGGTTAGCGCACTCACTGCTGCACTACCAGCCTCGAATGCACGCAGGGTAAGGTAGATCGGTGGGAGCAGCAGGGTTGCAACCACCGTGAGCGCCATCGCCCAGAGCAGCATCCGCGACCAGTTCAGGCGCTGTGGGAGCGTCAGGAACTGGTCGCGTAGAGGCTGGGAGCTAGGCGATGGTGTTGCCGGTGTCGTTGACATACCTGCTCAAGGAAAGCGTTTTTCGACAGGGTTCGTAACCGTGTACTCGTATTAAGGAGAGTGGCGAGATCTGCCCGCCACTCTGTCTCCAGAGCCACTGCTTATGGGAGCACGCCAGCCTCACGCATCAAGTTGATGGTGCCCTGGAGATCCTCAAGGTCAGCCATATCGATATCGAGAGCCGTTGCCTCGAGATCGGCGATTGGTGGCAAGCCAGTTGGTGTGACGACCCCCTCAACCAGGGGATACTCGTTCGTACTACTGGCGAAATATTGCTGGGCTGGGAGCGAGAGCATGAACTCTAGGAAGCGCAGAGCATTCTGTTCGTTTGCTCCACCAGCTAGGCGCCCTACACCTGCCACGAGAATGAGTGAACCAGGACCACCACCACGTAGGAAGTGGTTGCGTGCGCCAAACCCCTCGCCCTGCTCGCGCAGGAAGCGATAGAGATAATAGTGGTTTGTCAGGCCAATGTCAACTTCTCCAGCACCAACGGCCTCCACAATCGGCACATTTCCCTCGAAAACAACGGGCTGGTTAGCCTGCATGCCGCGGAGCCACTCGCTCGTTTTCGCATCACCCCAGACAACCCGCATTGCTGAGACCATAGCCTGGAATGAACCATTGGTCGGCGCCCAACCGACACGTCCCGCCCACTTGGGGTCGGTGAGTTCAAAGATGTCCGCAGGGAGATCGGCGGGCTGGATCGCCTCACTATTGTAAACGATCACGCGTGCACGACCAGAGATGCCGACCCACAGTTTGCTCGGTGAGCGAAAGCGAGGCTCAACCTTGTCGAGCAACTCGTCGGGGAGTGGTGCAAAGAGCCCTGCCTTCGCTACCGCCCCCAGCCCACCGGGATCCTGGGCAAAGAAGATATCAGCAGGTGAGCTCGCACCCTCCTCCAGGATCGTGGCGGCAATCTCGGCCGTCGATCCGTAGCGGACCTGTACATCAATTCCGGTGGCTGTCTTGAACTGCTCAATGAGTGGACCAACCAGGGCCTCGCTCCGTCCAGAGTAGATCACCAACGTACCAGGACCAACTGGTGCGGCGGCTGTGGGTTCGACCGTCTGGGATGCTGGGGTGGCACAGGCCGCCAGCAGCATGAGCATGATGAGCAGAGGAGTGAACCGTACGAGGCGAGCGGTGCGTGGCATCCTATACCTCCTGACAGAAGGATACACGTCGTGAAGTTGCACGATGTTTCACGTTATCTATCGTACATACTAAATGACTTTGTTAGTATAGTAGAATGCCTAGAATTGTCAATATCGTACTGTTAGGCATGCTTCAGTTTCGGCTGCGCCGGCTTGACCCGCTGGCGGCACCAGGGCTGGGTTGGTTGTTTTTGTGGAGGGCTTCGCCCTCCACACCTCCCGGAAGCGTGTCAAGCTGGTTTGAA
>CAIWUD010000282.1 GCA_903915775.1 uncultured Chloroflexota bacterium
CCTGGTGGTAACCCTGATCGTGAGCGGAGCACCCCTGGTGACCATCCTCCTCGGCACCCTGATCACCTGGATCTTCCGGCTCGACCAGAGCGCCGCCGTGGCTGTGGTAGGCGCCATCCCATCGGGCCTCTCTCCACTGAGTTGGCCTACGCCAACCATCACCGATATTCAAGCGCTGCTACCGACAGCCATGACGATCATCTTGGTGAGTGTCGTCGAGTCGATCGCCGTAGCCAGAGCACTGGCGAGTAAACGCCGCCAGGTCATCGAGCCCAATCAGGAGTTGATCGCCCTGGGCACAGCGAACCTTGCCGCCGGTCTCTTCAGTGGCTACCCAGTCACCGGGGGCTTCGCCCGCTCGGTCGTCAACTTCCAGGCAGGTGCGATCACCGGGCTCGCCTCACTCGTTACCGCTACCGCGATTGCCGTGATCCTGCTCTTCTTCACGCCGCTCTTCTACTTCCTGCCCCAGGCCGTACTGGCCGCAACCGTGATCGTTGCCGTTTTCGGGCTAGTAGACTTTAAGGAGCCGCGGCGGATCTGGCAGGCCAACCGCAGCGATGCGTTTACCTGGCTGCTCACCTTTGCCTCCGTGCTGCTCCTAGGTGTCGAAACGGGTATCTTTGCCGGTGTTGCTATCTCCCTCATCCTCTACCTCTGGCGGACCAGCCGCCCACATATTGCCGTCGTGGGCCGCCTTGGTGAGAGCGAAGCCTACCGCAATGTACTGCGCTACCACGTGACGACATGGCCAACCGTGGCAGCAGTACGTGTTGACGAGAGTCTCTACTTCGCCAACACGCGCTACCTGGAGGAGGCTTTGCTCCGTATTGTAGCCGAGCAACCCGAGCTCAAACATCTAGTCTTGATCAGTTCGGCGATCAACTTCATCGACTCGAGTGCCCTGCACTCGCTCGAGAGCCTGGCTGATGAACTGCGTGACGGCGGTGTCGCACTGCACATGGCCGAGGTCAAGGGTCCAGTGATGGATGAACTGAAGCGCGCACATTTTGTTGAGCGGCTTGGAGCGGAGCGCTTTCACCTGACCACCCACGCGGCAATGCGCAGCCTCGGCTGCGTATAAACAGCGTGGGCTAAGCTGGCACAGCCGAAACGGGAGGCGTGGAGAGCACAGCCCGCCACAAAAAAACCAACCCAGCCTTGGTTCGCCAGGGGAAGGGTGAACAGGTACCAGGAAACGATGATCGATAGCGCCGGTGTCATCCTCGTCGTCGATGATGAGGCTACTATTCGCAGAATCGCCCAGGCCTACTTAGAGCAGGCCGGCTTCCGCGTGGTCTGCGTCGAGAATGGCCTCGACGCCCTACACCAGGTCGAGGTCGACCCGCCCGACATCATTCTCCTCGACCTGAACCTACCGGGCATTGATGGGATGGAGGTCGCCGCACGTATTCGTGAGCGTTCTGACGTCTTCATTCTGATGCTCACCGCCCGTACCGAAGAGTCCGATCGGGTGGCGGGGTTACGTATTGGTGCCGATGACTACCTGGGTAAACCCTTCAGCCCCCGCGAACTTGTTGCCCGAGTCGAAGCCATTCTCCGCCGTAGGCGCGGCACCCCACCCCGCGACAACATCCTCCGCTTCAACCAGATCACGATCGACCCCGATGCGCGTGAAGCTACAGCCGGTGGCCAGCCCCTCGAACTCAGCCCCACCGAGTTCGACCTACTCTTAGCCCTCGCTCGCCACGCCGGTCGTGTCTTGAGTCGTGAGCAGTTGATCGATCTCGTCTGGGGTAGCGACTTCTACGGCACCGACCGGGTAGTGGATGTCTACGTCGGCCAGGTACGGCGCAAGCTCGAGGCCGCCACCGGCACGACCCCGATTGCCACCGTGCGCGGTGTTGGCTACCGCTTTGTGGGCGAACGCCCGTGAGGCGACTACGGCAACTCCGCTGGCAACTGGTCACCGCACAACTGCTGGTGGTAGCCGTAGGCGTGCTGGTACTTGCAATAACCGCCGATCTCCTCGGTGGGCGTATCTTCGCCACCAGTCTACAACTGATCCTTGATCAGATCACGAGCACGCCCCCAGCGGCAATTAAGGCCCTCCTGCTCACCAGTTTTCGCAGGGCCGTGAGCCAGGCCCTGCTGGTGGCCGGTGTTGCCGCCACGCTCGTGGCCATTACGACCAGTGCGCTCCTGTTACGCCGGATTCTCCGCCCCCTGAGTGACATCGCCGAACGTAGCCGACGCATCGCCGAGGGACGCTACGACGAACGGGTGACGGTGCCCTCCAGTGAAGAGCTCGCCATTGTTGCCGAGAACTTCAATGCTATGGCCGAAAGCCTGGAGCACGTGGAGCAGCAACGGGTGGCGCTCATCGGCAATGCCGCTCATGAGTTGCGCACACCCCTGACGGGGATTGAGGGCTATCTAGAGGGGCTCATCGACGGGGTTTTTCCGCCCGAGCCAGCAACCTTTGTCGAGATGCAGCACGAGGTACGCCGGATGCGCCGACTCGTCGATGACCTGCAGACCCTCTCCAATGTTGAGGCAGGTCAGGTGCGTCTACACTTCACCTCGGTCGACCTCGAGGTTGTCGCGCGTCGGGTTGTAGCGCAGTTGCGCCCCCAGATTACGACCAGTTCCCTGGAGGTACTGGTTGAGCCAGGCGTTGGACCACTCCTGGTCTGGGCCGATGCCGATCGAGTCGCGCAGATCCTGCTCAATCTGGTCGGCAACGCCATGCACCATACCCCGGAGGGTGGCTGCATCACCGTACGGCTGAGTAGCAGCGGGGGCCATGGGTCTGTTGAGGTCATTGATACCGGAGTCGGTATTGCTGCCGCAGAGTTAGCCTTGATCTTTGAGCGCTTCTACCGTGTCGATCGCTCACGTTCGCGGGCCAGCGGTGGCAGCGGTATTGGCCTGACTATCGCACGCCACCTAGCATGGGCAATGGGTGGTGATCTCACTGCCGCCAGCGCCGGGCCTGGTCAGGGCAGCAGTTTCACGCTCACCCTGTTGTTGTGCACAAGCAGGTAGCTGTATTATTTCATAAGGTTGGCACAGATGCCCCCCCTCCCAACCTCCGCTGGGGGGAGGATTTCGGCTCCCTCCCCCAACGGGGGAGGGGTGGGGTGGGGGTAAAAGGCGCTAACTCCGTGAAGCAATACAGGTAGCTGCAACCAGCCTCCGGGGAGGTGTGGCGGACGAAGCCCTCCACAAACAAACTGAACCCAGCCTTGCAACCTGGCGGGAGTAAGGTGAACGGGTACATAGCGCCTACCACATTGGCACAATCCCTCGCTCCATGCTATCCTGTACGGCGAGGCGAGCAAGGTGTAGGCAAGCATACCAGACACGCATGCGTAACGAAAACTCCGTCCTTTCTCACAACCCACTCCGCCATGGCCTGCGCATCGGTCGCACCCCTGAGCCATGCACGATGGTCATCTTCGGTGCCAGTGGCGACTTGACGAGCCGGAAGTTAGTCCCAGCCCTCTACAACCTCGCCCGTGAGCGCCGCCTTCCTGGTGGCTTCTCGGTCATCGGTTTTGCGCGTCGCCCGTGGGATGACGCGCAGTTTCGTGATCTACTGCGGAGCGGTGTCAACGCCAACTCGCGTAATGGTTCCGTCGATCCAGCCCTCTGGTCCAGCTTTGCCGAGGGTATCTCCTACCTACAGGGGAGTTTCGATGAAGCCCAGGCCTATGCCAAGCTGAGCGAACGCCTAGCCGAACTGGATGCCCGGCGTGGCACAGGGGGTAACCGCGTCTTCTACCTCGCAACACCGCCCGAATCCTACTCTGAGATTATCCACCAACTTGGCGCCCATGGGCTGAGCCGATCACCAAATGGTGGTTGGACACGGATCATCGTGGAGAAGCCGTTCGGACGCGATCTCATGAGTGCGCGTGAGCTGAATAATCAACTCCTCGCCGTCTTCGATGAGCCACAGGTCTACCGCATCGACCACTACCTGGGGAAAGAGACCGTACAGAATATCCTGATCTTCCGTTTTGCGAACGGTATTTTTGAACCGCTCTGGGATCGCCGGGCGGTCGACCATGTGCAGATCACCGTATCCGAGAGCATCGGGGTTGAAGATCGGGGCGGCTACTACGATCGCTCGGGGGCCCTGCGTGATATGATCCAGAATCACCTCATGCAGCTGCTCAGCCTCGTGGCCATGGAGCCACCAGTAGCCTACGATGCCGACGCCGTACGCGACGAGAAGGTGAAGGTGCTCCGTGCGATCCGCCCGATCTATCCGAACGAAGTCGATCACTATGTCATCCGCGGCCAGTATGGATCCGGAAGCGTGAGCGGGCGCCCTATTACCGGCTATCGCGATGAGCGGGGGGTTGCGAGTGGATCCCAGACCGAAACCTACGTGGCGCTCAAGCTCTTCATCGAGAGTTGGCGCTGGGCGGGGGTGCCCTTCTACCTGCGCAGTGGGAAGGCTCTGCCGCGCCGGGTGAGTGAGATCGCGGTTCAGTTTAAGACGGTGCCCACCATGCTCTTCGCTGACATGCCCCTCAACGCGATCGAGCCTAATGTCCTGGCGATCAAGATTCAGCCTGACGAAGGCATCACGCTAAAGGTTGGCTCCAAGGTACCTGGCCAGCAGCAGATCCGCCCAGTAACTATGGATTTTCGCTACGGTACCTCGTTCGGTGTCGCCTCGCCCGAAGCCTACGAACGGCTCCTCCTCGACTGTATGCTCGGTGATGGCACGCTCTTCACGCGCCGCGACGAGGTCGAAGCGAGTTGGTCGATCATCACGCCCATCCACCAGGGTTGGACGAGTGGCAGTGCCCTGCTCTCTCCCAACTATGAGGCTGGTAGCTGGGGCCCCGCAGCTGCCGATGAGTTTATGCTCCGCGATGGACGAACCTGGCGACGCCTCTGACTATTGTGCACCACCATCCCAATGATTGACATCAGCACCATCGAACGCGAGTTACGTCAACTCTGGAAGGAGGGCGCGGGAAGCACGGCGGGGGGCCAGGCCATGACGCGTGCCCTTACCCTCAACCTGGTAGCGCGTGCCCAGGACGGCCCCAGTGCCGAGCAGATGGGCGCGGTGATCCAGCAACTCACGGCCAGTCACCCGAGCCGGGCAGTGTTGGCGCGTATGCGCCCCACACTCGACGAGCCACGTCTGGAGGCCTTCGTACAGGCGAACTGTCTGCTGGTCACCCAAGGTGCCCCCCAGATCTGTGGCGAGCAGATCACAATTGACGCCCAGGGTAGCGCCGTAACCCAGGTAGCTTCCCTCGTTCTAGCACTGCTGGTACCGGACCTACCGGTAGCCCTCTGGCTACCCGGGCCAGCACCACTGGAGGATCCGCTGCTCCTCCGTCTGCGTGGCGTCATTACGCGGCTGATTGTTGACACGCGTGATGCCCACGATGCCGTACGCGCCCTCGCTCACCTCGCCGCCTTTCAGGCAACCGAGGCGCGGGCGACTCGCCAGGTGCTGGGTATTAGTGACCTCGCCTGGGCCATCCTTACCCCTTGGCGAGAGTTAATAGCCCAATTCTTTGACACTCGACCGCTCCTCCCCCATCTTCAGCGCATTGATCAGGTGCTGATTACCTACCAGCCGGGAGAGCGCCGGGAAGGCTTGGCCCTGAGTCTCCTCCTGGCTGGTTGGTTGACGGCAAGTCTAGGCTGGGTTATGCTCGATCAGGCCCTGAGTGTAGAAGAGGGGACGGTTCGGCTTCACTTGCGGCGACCAGCCGTTGGTCGTGGTCCGAACGCCATTCGTCTGATCACGATCGACCTGATCCCTACTGCTCCATCGCGCGACGAGCCACCCGCCATCACCTCGCTCTGTCTGCGTGCTATCGATGGCGTCAGTGCCGATTTCTGTGTCGAACGTGGTGAAGAGGCAAACTACGCAACGACCAAGGCCCACGTGGCTGGTCACCCTCCAATCAGCCGCCTGGTGCGCTGTGAGACGCCTACCCTCGCCGATCTCCTGGCGGCCGAGTTGCGCCTGTTGAATCGCGATCAGACCTTTGCCACCGCGCTCCAGAGCGCAGGGATCTTCGCCGAGTGGCTACCAGCGTAGCAGGAGTAGTTGCATCATGACGTCAGGCATCCTGATCGAGGGAACCTTCCCCTACGTCTTCGTCCTCGTCTCGATCGTGATCGATGCGCTCGTCCTCAAACAGATCAAGTGGGCAAAACTCCAGGGCGCATTCCGCGACTCTGCGGTAGTCAACCTGATCTCAGCCCTGGTGATTGCCCTGGTCAGCCCCCTGATCATCGCACTCGGCAACGTCTTCCTGGCACTCCTGGTTGCGCTCATCGTCGCCTGGATCGTTGAGGGCTTTGTGCTGATGCTCCTCCGCAAGCGGCCAGCCTCAGCTAGTTACCTGGCGGCCCTGGTTGCTAATTTTGCCGCCTTCATTTTTGCGTATGCCTACGTGTTTAGTTTCCTCCTGATCTAGCCCATACTCTGGAAGCAGTGCGAACAGTCACGTCACCGTCTGTAGCGCATGCTCAAGGTCGATAGCAACACCACCGGCCTGGAGCCAGGCTAGGAACTCGATGTTGCCCGCAGGGCCAGTGATTGGTGAGCGCACCAACCCACGGGGAGTTAGGCCCAGTTCGGCAGCATA
>CAIWUD010000283.1 GCA_903915775.1 uncultured Chloroflexota bacterium
CCCTCAGTGATCATGCGGCTCCGGCGATTCTCGGTCATGACGCTCCTCCTTAGCATGGTTCCATCTGGCGCTGCCAGGGCTGGGTTGGGGCTTTTTATGGCCAAGCCGGTCTGAAACATGTCGTAGCATGTGTGAAACCTGCCCTGCACCCTATTTTACCAGACGTTCACATGATTGCATGCCAAGCAAGATGTTGAAACGACGAGCACTGGTCGAACACCTGCCTGTTCATGACCACGTATTGGATTGAGATCGGCCAACCAGATTTCACCTCGCGATGGCTCGTGGACCATTTATACCTCTGCCGTATCCAATCCATCAAGGAGTGTCCGATCCCATTCAGACTCCTCAGTGGTGATGGTTGCGTCGCTGTTCGAGTTGGCTTGTGCCGCAAGGTAGGCTGCATTGAGCGTGGCCAAAAATTGACGACGATGGTAGTCGTTAAGAGCATCTTCAAGGACATGCTGCGCTGACGTTCCCATCTGGTGAGCAAGATCGTGAAGCAGGTCTCGTACTTTGGTTGAAACACGAATGGTGGTGGTGGCCATTGCGCCCTCCCCCGGTGAAATCTGAGAAGATTGATCCTCTAGGTACCCACTATACCATGGAGAGGTTTCAATTTCGGCTGTGCTGGTGTGACAGTCTGGCGGTACCAGGGTTGGGTTGGTTTCTTTACAGAGCTGCAAAGCTGCAACCAACCAGTCAGGTCCATGGTATAGTTGCGCTACACTACGCTACCTGCTTTGTACGCTGTGCCATCGAGGATATCTCCACCCATGAGCGATATCGACCGTTCTCGACCCGCTTCCGCTCCGCCGCTCCGACTACCAGCATGGCGTACTATCGCCTATGAGATCGCGCTGAACGGATGGCGCATTCTGCGTGAAACGGTCAACGACTTCAGCCTCTGGCGGATCATCGAATACCCCTGGGTCACTCGGGCTCTGGCGTTGCGCCGTGGTGATCTGGTGCTCGATATTGGTTCAGGCACCTCATCGTTCCCCCATATGTTGGCCAAGGAGGGGGTTGATGTGGTCGTGCTCGAGCTCGACGCCGATCGGGTGCGTTGGCAACTGGCGAAGCGTCGGGCAACGGCCCGCCCTGGTGATGGCCGCTTCTTCCCCCTCGTGGCAAGCGCCACCGCGATGCCCATCCGCGAGGGGAGTGTGGCTCGGATTGCTGCGGTCTCATCGCTTGAACATATTCCCGATGATGGAGACGCGGGGCGTGAGATTGGGCGTGTTCTTGCCCAGGGTGGCATCGCCGCGCTGACGATCCCCTTCACGACTCGTGAGCGACGCGATTTCTTTGCGGGCATTCGTCGCTTCATCCGGGTTGGGCCAAACGCCTTCGTGCAGGAGGGCAAGGCGGGCTCCTTCTTCCGCTTCTACACCGCCGAGGATATTCAGCGGGTCTATGTGCGGCCCTGGCGGCTGAAGATGGGGAAGCCGCATGGTTTTGGGCGCTCGATCTTGAATGGTCGCTACCACGAGACCCGCTTGACGCGCTACTGGCGCCGCTTTGTGCTCAAAGATCTCCTGTTGGCGCTGATCGTGCATCCGCTTGAGGAGCGCTTTGATTCGAGTGATCCACTCTATCTGATGTTTACCCTCCACAAAGAGTGAGGCATGCTTCAGAATCGGCTCGTTGCACTTGACTGTTTGTTGCCGCTGCCCGCGGCGGGGTTGAAAGATTTCGTGGAGGGCTACGCCCTCCACACCTCCCGCAGGAGCGTCAAGTCGATTTGAAACATGCCTGAAGCGGAAATCGCTGCTATGCGCATCCTCTACTGCATTCCACGCTACGACAGTGCGGCGATGGGTAATCGTATCCATACCGAAGTGATCGCTGTCTGGCGCCGTCATGGCGTCCAGGCAGAGGTGCTGGCGCTGGCGGCTGGACAATCTACGCTGACCACCACCCTTGAAGAGGGGATCGTCGTCCATCGGCTCCCCGTCAGCCGTGGCTTGCCGCTCAAGTTGGCCAATCGTGCCCTGGCGCTGCTCTTGCCGTACCCCTACCTGGCAGGCGCTGTACTTCAGTTGCGCCACCTGTTGGATCGCCAACGCTACGATCTCGCCCATATCGAGACGGCCTTCCCCCTTGGCTTGGCCGCCGCCCTGCTCTCCCAGCGCACTGCACCGCCCCTGGCGATTACGCTACCTGGTGCTGATATTATGGCTGAGCCCGAGTTTGATTATGGCTATGGGCGTTTTCGTGCGGTGCGCGCCCTCTTGCCCTGGGTCTTCCGCCGGGCTGCCCTGCTACGCGCCGACTCACCGCAGCTGCGTGAACTGGCCCTACGCCTCGGTGCGGATCCCGCCAAATTGGTGGCCATCCCCTACAATATCACTGCCGATAGCTTTCCCCCACCCGGTGATCTGGCCACCTTGCGGCATGATAGCCGGGCCATGATCGTCGCCCGCCATGGCCTCGATCCTGAGCGACCGATCGTGGTGAGTCTGAATCGCCTGCATCCGTTCAAAGGTATTGCCTACCTGGTCGATGCGCTCCCCGTTGTTCAGCGTGCCGGCCTGGCACCACAACTGCTCATTGTTGGACCAAATCGTACGACTCCGCGTTTTGGCGACTATGGTGCCTACCTGACCCGCCGTGCACAGGCATTGGGCGTTGCTCCGGACACGATCTTGGTTGGCGGCGTGCCCCATACAGAGACGATGAGCTACATGGCCGCAGCCGATCTCGCGGTTGTGCCCTCCGTCGCCGAGTCGTTCAGTCGGGTGGTAGTTGAGGCAGCCGCCGTGGGTACGCCACCGATCGTCACCCGGACCACGGGGGTGAGCGACTATGTGGCTGCTGCAGCTGCAGGACGTGTGGTTGATCCACGTTCAGGTGCAGCCATTGCTGAAGCCATGATCGAGCTCCTGAGCGATCGTGCTGCCTGGTCTGCCTGTAGCCGTCAAGCGCTCACGCTCGCCGCCGACTTTAGCTCGGAGCGAATTGCAACCGCGCTGCTCGAGCTCTACCGCTCTATTCCTGGCCTACCGAACCACGTTGCTTGAGCGAGGTTGATCACGTGCGCCAGCTACTCACCGTGCGCTCCCAATGGTTGATCCATAGCCTGGTGCTCCTCTGCTATACCGGTCTGACCCTTCTGGTCACCTACCCGTTGCCGCTCCACCTTAACGAGCAGGTGATTGCCAACAGACCCGGTCAGGTCGATGCGTACCTGGGGATCTGGAACATCTGGTGGACCGCCCGGGCGCTCACCACAGGCCAGGATCCTTTTGTGACGCCGCTCCTCTTCTATCCGCAGGGCCTCGACCTCTTCTGGCAGACCCTTAGCCTACCCCAGGGCCTGCTGCTGCTCCCGGTGACGCTGCTCGCCGGGCCCCTCCCGGCGTACAATCTGCTGATACTGCTGAGCTTCATCCTGGGTGGCTACACGGCCTTTCTCTGTATCCGCTACATTCTGCGTGATAGCCCAACCGCTCACGGGACGAATCTCGCTGCTCTGGTTGGTGGTGCAGTCTATACCTTCGCACCCTTCCATATGCAGAAGGTGCTCGATGCTCAGCTTGAGGTTGCCTCGATCCAGTGGCTGCCCCTCTGGGCCCTGGCGACGCTCCTCCTCCTCGAGCGGCGCCGTTGGCCCTGGGCACTGCTCAGCGGCCTGGCGCTCCTCTGGGTGGGCCTGGGCACCTGGTACTATGGGCTCTTTACACTGATGGCCAGCGGATTGATGCTGCTGCTCTGGGCGTTGGTGGGCAGAGCGTGGCGTCGTGGTGCCTTCCGCCTGCCCTTTACGTTGCAGCCAGCGCCGCTCTTCTGGGGTACTCTGCCTATTCTCCTCTGGTTCGTGATCATGTCCCCCCGGCTACTCCAGATGATCGGTTCAGGTGATCGGCTACTCGGGGATGTGCGGGGGGATCAGCAAGCCTACGCCGATCTGATCGGCTTCTGGTTGCCGAACCCCAACCATCCACTCTGGGGCGCCGCCGTTACCAGTTTCTACGAGCGGCTCCATCCCGGAGAGATTCTCTGGAACGTTTCCCTGGGCCTGGTCGGTACGCTCCTCGCGTTCTATGGGGTCTGGCGCACCTGGCGTACCCAGTGGCGTTGGTTGCTGCTCGGGCTCTTCGCCGCAGCGATGTCCCTGGGCGTTGAGATCATCATGGTGGGTTGGCACACTACTATTCCTGGTCCCTATGCGCTGATCGCCGATCTTCCTGGTGTACGCTCAAGCCATCGGCCGAACCATTTTGTGCTGATCAGCATGCTGACGACGGCTATTTTTGCTGCCGCTGGTACCCGCCACCTTCTGATGCGTCTGCCACGTCCACAGGCGACCTGGATGGGTGCAGGGTTGCTTGCAGCCATCATGGCTATCGATGGCTGGGCGGGAGTGTTGCCACTCTTTCAGCGCCCAATGCCCCAGGCCTACCAGCAGCAACTCATCCCTGAGGGTGCGCTGCTCCCGCTGCCGCTCCATCTCAACTTCTCGAATAGTGAGCATCTCTGGTATCAGACGCGCCATGGGCAGCCGATTGTCGGTGGCTTTATTGGCCGTGAACCCCCCTACCCGTTGGGGCTCTACGCACCAGGGGTGCGAGAGTTACGCTTTGGTCGGGTGGAGCGCGATGATCTGCTGACTCCCGGCTGGCCCGCCCTCGCCCGTGAGGCGCTTGCCGCCTACGGGATTCGTACCGTCATCTTCCACCATGAGACCATGGGCACGTCGTTACCCCTGATGCGTACGATTGTTGCCGATATGGGCCTGGCAGCAAGCTACCAGGATGCACAGCTCACGCTCTATCCGGTCGTTCCGCCAGAAGTTCCACGTCCGCTGGCCTACCTGGGTGAGGGATGGGGGCGACTGGAGCGTGAGGGCGATCGGCACTGGCGTTGGATGGGTGAGCAGGCGCAGATCTGGCTGCTGAACCCCACGCCTGCCGCACGCCCGGTGGCGCTTCGTCTCGATCTGGAGGCGTTCAACAACGCACGTCCACTGACGCTCCAACTCGGTGCTAGCGCAACCTTCAGCATTGAGGTGAGCAGGGCGCGCATGCAGCGCAGCTTGCGCTTCATTCTCCCACCGGGAGAGACGCTCCTGACCCTCAGTGCCCCTACTGATGCACCGACTGATCAATTGACACGCCGACTGAGTATTGCGCTGATGGGGGTCGCGATTGAGTAGCGTCGCTCCTTCGAATCAGCGCATCGCTGAGCTCCTACTCCTTCTGCTGCTTCTCGTTGGCTGGATGGTCGGTGTGGTCCTGGTGCGCCGTGATAGCCTACCTCTTCCCGTTGACCTGGGTCGGCCAGAGCTGAACGATACCTTTCACTACGCTGGGCTCTACCCCGTTGAGCAGCGGGGCGAGGGCGCCTTCCGCTGGACGAGCGGCTCCTTCTTGCTCCAACTCCCTTGGGGCTACCAGTTGGCACCGGCCTATGCGGCCGTCGTGCGTATGGAAGCGGGGGCGCCCCAGCGTCGCGAATTGACCTTTCTGGCTAACGAACGGCCTCTCGTCAAGGTGATCCCTGCGGAGACGCCGCGCATCTACCGACTCCTGCTGCCACCACCACCAGCCGATGAGGTGAGTCTGCGGCTGGCCCTGGCGATCGCTCCACTCCAGTTGCCCGCTGTGACCCGCCCCCTGGGGGTCATCCTGACGGGTCTGGAGTTGCGAATTCTGCCCTTCACCGATTGGCCAACCCTACTCCTGGTACCGTGCACCCTCCTGCTCATCTGGGCGCTCGCACGCTGGCGCGGTGCGCGCCCCGTCAGTGCACTGCTGCTCTGTAGCATCCTTGCGGTAGCCCTCTTTGCGCTCTACGCTACCCAGTTGCGTACCTCTCCCCTCCCCTACCTGACGATGGCCGGCTTCAGTGTTGCGGCAACGGCAGTTGCCCTACTGCTCACACGGGATGCCCTAGTCAGGGTTGGGTTGGCCCTCTTCAGCATCATGATCAGCTTTAGCGGCATGCTCTGGGCGAGTTGGCTCTCTGATGATGCGTTCATCTCGTTTCGCTACGCGCAGAATCTGATCGCGGGGCATGGCCTGGTCTACAACCCGGGCGAGCGGGTTGAGGGCTACACCAACTTTCTCTACACCATGCTGGTGGCGCTGCTCATGCGCCTTGGCGGCGATCCGGTGCTCTGGAGCTACCTCTCGGGGGTGGGGCTGGCCCTGGCACTGCTCCTGATTACCTACACGCTGGGGGCACGTCTCCTTGGGCCGCGCTGGGGTCTAGTGGCCGCGCTGTTCCTGGCCACGAGCCAGAGTCTGCTGATTCATAGTGCACGTGGCGGAGGGCTAGAGACAGCGCTCTACGCCCTGCTCCTCCTTGCTGCGGTGAGCGTCTATGTGTGGGGCGCAACCAGCAGCGGGCCGTGGGCCTCCACGCCAGCGCCTCTGCTGGCGACTGGCCTGCTGCTAGCACTGGCTACCCTCACCCGCCCTGAAGGGGCACTGCTCCTGCTACTCACGCTGTTCCATGCCCTTGCTCGCGATCTCCGTTGGAACGATCTGCGACTGGGGGGAATCGCTGCCTTCGTACGGCGGAACCTGGGCTTGCTCGCCCTAGTAGGGCCATACCTGCTGATCATGATCCCCTTCTTCCTCTGGCGTTACACCTACTACGGCGATCTGCTCCCCAACACCTTCTACGCCAAGACTGGCGGAGGGCTACGGGCGCTACCCCGGGGCCTAGCCTACAGTTGGGCCTTTGCGCAGACGATGGGCGGGCCACTGCTCCTGCTCTGCCTAGGCGGCGTGATCACTAATCGATGGGGAGCCCTCCGCGGCTGGCGTGGCTACCTCCTGCTGCTGGTGAGCATCTACACGCTCTATATCATCGTGGTGGGTGGCGACCACTTTCGTGGCGAG
>CAIWUD010000284.1 GCA_903915775.1 uncultured Chloroflexota bacterium
ATCCAGTGGTCGGCGGCGAGAGCACGGTAGGGTGCGCCAGTCATGATGCCTGTCTCGGTCGTCACCACACCAAGCAGACTCGCCTCGGCCTCGAGCGTCGCGTGCATACGGCTCTCGTAGAGGATCGAGGGGTCGTTGGGATCGCGCATGCCCAGGGAGCCATTTTCGCTGATGAGTTGGCTCTTGCAGCGGATCGTTGCGGGATCAAGGAACTCGATCTCACAGTTGAGCCCATTGCCACCGAGGTACATGAGCCGACCACCGCGCTCGTGAACCCAGCGCTTCACCCGCGTGAACATCTCACGCGACCAGTACTCCGGATGGACACTAATAATCAGCACACGGTAAGCATCCAGGTCGAGCGTCCCATCGTGGAGTTGCGGCTCAGCGTAGTAGTCGTAGGCAAAGCCTTCGCGCTCCAGCCACCCTGCCAAGCGCCACTCTGCCGGAGCCATGCTGCTTGCCAGACGTCCGCCGACCGAATCGGTAATCTGGGCATCCTTTGGCACTAGATTCCCGAGCTCAGGGCGCTCGAACGAGAGGGGGATGAAATCATCATTACTCGCAGCGCCCCATTCGCTAAAGCCAGTACCGGCGTAGCGGGGGAGATCGAGGCGTGCGTTGACCGTTGGGGTTGGTGGAAGGCCGGTAGAGTTGACATAGTTACTACGCCCACCGAAGTTGTTATAGACATTCCAGTTGATACTTGAGGCCAGCACCGCGATCGGTGCCGTCGGCTGGGCCGGTGCGACGATCCAGGGGAAGGAGAAGAACTCACCAACCTCATTCTCGGCGTGCAGGTAGTAGAGCCCCGAACGTTCCGGACCGGTAACAAACTGCGTATGGTGCAGACTCCCGTAGCCTTGCGAGTTCCAGCGCACCCCAGTCTGGGTATAATCGCCATCGGGGGTGATCTGCATCACCGCCCGCGGACCATGCTCATCAAACCAACCCAGGAGGCGCAGGTACTCCTTCTGCAAACCGTAGCGCCAGAGGCTGAGGCGGTAGGGTGCGGTCGAGTGCACCCGAAACTCGGAGCGTTCACCGCTGCGCACCCACTTAGGCCAGACGTAGCCGAGCAGATGGTCGGAGAGGAGGCGAAACTGGTAGGGCTCGCCTGCGCCAACCTGCACCACCACGCTCTTTGAACCAAAACCTGGCTTTTGCAGGGTGACACGGTAGCGCCCTGGCTTTAGGTCGGCGTAGACGGCACCGCGGGGCGTCGAGCGTACGATTGCGGCACTCTGCCCATCCTGATCAAACTCCAGCACGACGTCACAGAGCGCCACGTAGCGCTCGTCGCTCACATAGCCAACAAGCATGGGGTAGTTCTCCTTCGGCGTCGTTCAATGTCGGCTGTGCCGACGTGACAGTCTGGCGGAACCAGAGCTAGGTTAGGCTTTTGTGTGGAGGGCTACGCCCTCCACACCTCCCGTCGGTCGGCTGCGCTGGTTTGACCCTCTGGCGGAACCAGGGCTAGGTTAGGCTTTTGTGTGGAGGGCTACGCCCTCCACACCTCCCCGTGAGAGGGTCAAGCCGGTCTAAACATGCCCTAGGCGTGGTTCGCTTACAGAACGGGCTACGAACTACGCAGCCGCGGATCGAGGGCGTCGCGCAGGGCATCGCCCAGCAGGTTCAGACCAAGCACCATCAGCGTGATTGCCACACCTGGCCAGATCGCCACCCATGGGGCCTGCTCCATATAACGACGCCCAGAGCCCAGCATTGTACCCCAGGATGGGTCAGGTGGTTGTGTCCCCAGACCAAGGAAGGAGAGCGTTGCTTCAGCCAGCACCGCCGTCGAGAAGAGCAGGGTCGCCTGCACGATAATGGGTGCAGCAATATTTGGCAGCACATAGCGCAGGATGATCCGAGTAGAACTTGCGCCAACTACCCGTGCCCCTTCGATGTACTGCTGCTGCATCACCGTGAGCGTTGGGCCGCGCACCACCCGTGCGAAGAGTGGGGCGTAGACAACTCCGATCGCGAACATCGCAGTCGTGATACTCGCCCCAAGGATGCCCGCCAGGGCAATGATCAAGATGACCCCTGGAAAGGCAAACATGATATCTACGACACGCATAATCAGGCCATCGACCTCCCCACGGAAGTAGCCGGCAACGAGCCCAAGGATTCCACCAATGAAGAGCGCGATCACCACCGAGATCCCCCCAACCTGTAGGGAGATACGCGAACCGAAGATAATACGGCTCAGAATATCACGCCCAAACTCATCGGTACCCAAGATATGCGTACTACTTGGGGCGAGGAGACGCCGCGACGGCTGTTCGGTGGGGCTAAATGGAGCGATCAGCGGTGCTGCGAGGGCCAAGACCAGAAAAAGTAGCACAATAGTACCGCCCGTAAACCCAAGCGGGTGGCGGAGCAGGCGGCGCGTGACCTCTAGTTGCTCATTGCGCTGCACGACCAGAGGGGCGTTGCGGTCTGATGGGGCGCTCGATTTCGGCAGCGCCTGGCCTACTTGTTGATCAGCCATAGTGGATGCGTGGATCGAGATAGGCGTACGTGAGGTCAATCAGCAGATTGATCACCACAAAGGCAACGGCGAGGAAGAAGACCCCGCCCTGAACCACCGGGTAGTCACGCTGGTAGATTCCATTCAGGATCAGCCAGCCAATGCCTGGGAGCCCAAAGATCTGCTCGATGATCACGGCACCGCCGAGGAGATTACCGACTTGCACACCCATGACCGTAACGACCGGGATAGCAGCATTCTTGAAGGCATGGCTAATCAACACCATGCGATCCCCTAGACCTTTAGCCTGTGCGGTACGAATGTAGTCTTGCCCCAACACCTCGAGCATAGAAGAGCGCATCATGCGCATCGTCACGGCGATCATCCCCGCACTGAGCGTGAGGGTCGGCATGATCACCTGCTGCAGATTCGTACGGAGATCCTCAAAGGGGCTCACCCACTGAGGGGAGGGCTGCCAGCGAAAAACGATGGAGGTGATGAGGAGGAACAGCGTGGCCAGCCAGAAGTTGGGCAGAGCTAACCCAATCAGACCAACGATATTGGCGAAGAGGTCTGTGGGGCTATTGCGGCGGGTAGCGGCGATCACCCCCAGGGGGATCGCCACAACCCAAGAGATCAGGGCCGCAAGAATGGCCAACTCAACCGTCACGGGCAACCGCTGCAAGATCAGGGTCGTGACCGGCTGCGAGCTACGGAGCGAAATACCCAGATCGCCACTCAGCACGCCACCAATCCAGGTGAGATACTGGCTGTACCAGGGCTGATCAACGCCCAGCATAGCACGCAGACCGGCCCGCTGCTCGGCCGAGAGGGTCAATTCGGATCCGATCAGCAGATCGACCACATCACCTGGTAGGAGGCGCATCATCACGAAGACAAGCAATGATGCGCCGATCAGCGTGGGGATGATCAAGACGAGGCGACGGAGGAGGTAACGCCCCATCTACTTATCCAGCCAGGAGTTCTTCAAGCCCCAGTCACGGCGGGTAAAGGCTGTGCGTACATAGCCCTTGAGGTAGTTCTGCGTCGCCTCAGAGGCATTATCGACCGCAATCCAGAGCATTGGTGACTCCTCGAGCAGGATACCCTGGATCTCGTCGTACATCACCTTGCGCTGTGCGGGATCGATCGTTGCACGTGCCGTCTTCAGCAGTTCATCCATCTTCGGATTCTTGTAACCGACAGCGTAGGGATTCTCGGAGAAGAAGCGCGCCCAGAGGTAGCCATCGGGGTCGTGGCGCGGGCTGTAGGCGTTGATGTTCACATCGTAGTTCCAGTTACCGTCAGGGCTAGCCTCCTTGATGAAGACACCCTGCTCCACCTGTCGGATCTGGACATCAATGCCAATCTGCTTCATCTGCTCCTGGAAGACCACCGCAGTGCGGCTGAAGACCTCACCGCTAAAGTTGGTCACCAGCAGATCGAGTTTCTGCCCCTCAGCGACACCGGCCTCTTTGAGCAGCGCTTTCGCACGCTCGATATCGGGCTTGTAGTAACCAGAGAGCAGTTGATCCGGTGGAACGAACCAGTTGCCGAAGCCAGTCGCAATCGGACCAGAGACCGTACCGGCACCCGAGAGGGCCTTATCGATGATCTCAAGGCGGTTCGTTGCATAGTTCAGGGCAAGCCGCACCTTCGGGTTGCTCCAGGGCTCACGCAACATGTTGAAGATCATCACGTAGAGGTAGGTACGTGGACCCTGCTGCACCACCAGGTTGGGCTCAGCTTTGACGCGCTCAGCACCCTCAGCGCTCAAGAAGGCGTAGTCGACCGTACCAGCGCGCAGTGCGGCAATGCGGGTCTCCTCCTCCTCCATGATCTTGAAGGTTACCTCATCGAGGTAGGGCAATGGATCGCCCCAGTAGTCTGGGTTGCGCACCAGCTTGATGTAGTCCTTCGGCACATACTCGACCAGTTTGTACGGACCGGTTCCGACCACCGTGTTGTCCAGATTACCCTTCTCAAAGGCACCCTTCGGAATGATCGCCGACGAGCGCAGAATGGCACACGCACCGAGCATACCCGGGAAGGGCGTCTTGGTCGTGAACTTCACCGTATGGGAGTCGACAATCTCAACCTTCTCAATCTGATCGAAGTTGTTGCGCCAGACTGCGGGGCTATCCTTCTGGAGCACGAGATCGAAGGTGTATTTCACATCCTCAGCAGTGAAATCAGTGCCGTCGTGCCATTTGACCCCTTTGCGTAGGTTAAAGATGTAGGTGAGATCGTCGGGGGTCTGCCAGGATTCGGCGAGGGCGGGAATAATTTCGAGTTTGTCATTGTAGGCGGTCAGGCTCTCGTAGGAGTGCTCAAAACCCTGAGTAGAGGAGAAGTTTGAGTTGGTGATCGGGTTGAGGGCAACCGGGTCACTCTCCGCGGCCCAGATCGAACTTCCACCACGTCGTGGCCCACTAGGAGTGGCGGTGGGTGCAGGGGCGGCAGTGGGTGCCGGAGCAGCCGGGGTTGAGGATGTTGAACTGCCACACGCAGCCAGAATAGACGATGCTGAGATCCCGGTACCTGCTACAACAAGCCGAAGGAACTGCCGTCGAGACATATTCGGACGTGCGCCGTCGCCAGTGTCTGTTGAAGCCATTTTGTCCCTCCTTGCGCCTACTGATTATGGTATTTGATATACCATACACCATTCGAAGTGTCAAGGGTTATTCTTGCATTTGGCACGTTTCCCTGTTGGCTGCACCGATAGTACCGTCTGGCGGTAGCCAGCCTGGGTTGGGTTTTTTATGGAGGGCTTTGTACGATATTCCTACCCTCCCCAGACCATACGAAAGACGCGGAGCCAGTTGCCGCCCAAGATGCCGACAAGCTCTGCATCAGAAAAGCCGAGATCGATCAGGGCATTCGTCAAGTTGGGTAGACCGCGCATATCTTCCAGGCCATGAGGAGGGTGACCTCCATCAAAATCTGAGCCTAGACCAACATGCGCAGGGCCACAGACCGTAGCAGCATGGGCGATGAAGCGCGCAAGATCGGTGGCGTCGGCTGCATCGTCATCCAACTCACGATTCGCGGAGAAGAAGATACCCACTACCCCGCCTTGGCTGGCAATGGCCTTCATCTGCTCGTCACTCAGGTAACGACTGACCGCATGGGTATGAAAGTCCTTCACCAGTGAGCGACAAGAGGTATGGGAGCAGATCACCGGTGCTGAGGAGGCCTCAAGGGCATCCCAGAAGGTCTGCTCTGTCGCGTGGGCTACGTCCACCAGCATACGCAGTGCATTCATCTCGCGGATCACGGCACGGCCGAAACTGGTCATACCGGCTCCGCTATCCTCCCAGTTCCCCTCGGCCAGGGCATTACGGTACATCCAGGTCAGCCCTAGGCTGCGCACACCGAGTTGATGGTAGACGTGGAGCAGATCTAGATCACCCTCAAGACCTTCGCCCCCTTCGATGGTCAGGATAACGGCTACTTTACCCTCATGCCGGGCCTGTTCGACCGCAGCGGCGGTTGTGGCGAGTAGTGCCATGTGGGGTGCAGCAGCTAGGTCGAGTTGTAGCTGGCGGTAGGCTTTGAGAATCGATTTGCAGGGATCCTCTTTGACACGCGGCACCAGGAGATTAGTCACCTGCCCGCTCTGACCTGCGGCCAGGGCGCGGGGAAAGTCCCAGTGGCCAGACGCACCATGCTCCCAGAGACGGCGGGGGCGTGGTGGACGGTGCTTCAGCGGGTTGTAGTGGGCATCGCCGTTCAGCACAGCAATCAAACTGTCGTTGTGACAGTCGATCACCGGTGCTTGGCGATGGAGCCGCATGACATGTTCTTGGCGATCGGGAATCACGACTGTTGCTCCTTTCCGGCCTTATGGGCAAGAGTTCATACTGGTTGAAGCCCCAACCCCTTCAGGATGGCCCGTAGATCCTCACGATCCTGTGGCAGCAGTGGCAGCAGCGGTGAGCGCACAGCTCCCCCGGGCATACCGAGCATATTCATCGCCTCTTTCAGCACGGTGATGTGATAGCCACGCCGCCGCTCGCGCAGCCGGGCCAGTGGGCGTACCCGCTCACTGATGATCTGCCGTAGGGTGGCCCACTCCTGGGCGATTCCTGCCTCCCAAACTGCGAGCGTCAATGCAGGGACAAAGTTGACCAACCCGGAGGTGATCGAGCCAGCACCAGCTGCAAAGTAGGGTGCAGCCAGGGTCTCTGCCATCCCGTTGATCCAGGCCATACGGTCACCTAGCAGTTCGACACTCTCCATAAAGAGCTTGAGATCGCCATGCTCGTCCTTGAGCGCAACCACCGAACTGACCTCGGAGAGGCGCTGCAACATCGCTGGGGTGTAGACCATACCGCGGGTGCTGAAGGCGATCATGCCGAGGCTGGTAGCACGACTCAGGGTGAGGTAGTGGTGGTGCAGCCCCTCCTCCGAGGGATCCACAAAGTAGAGGGGGTTGATCATGAGCCCATCCGCCCCTGCCTCCTCGGCGGAGATTGCTAGTCGACAGGCGATCTTGGTCGCATGACCGACCCCAGCGATCACCGGTACCCGCCCAGCCGCCGCACTCACTGCAGTCTGCACACAGGCACGATACTCATCGTTGTCGAGGGCAAAAAACTCACCAACACCGCCACAAACCACCACCACATGCACCCCACTACGGCAGAGGAAGTCGACGTGTTGCGCCAGTCCCTCAGTGTCGAGCTGATCATCAGCGGTGAAGGGGGTCGGACTAAATGCGAGCACACCTCGAATACGGTGCTTAAGTTGATCAGGATTCACAAAAGGTTACCTTTCGTATCGTACAAACTCACGGAACGTTCCGATGGTCGGACATGATGAAACAGGGTGAGTGTGAACAAGCCACGCCCGACCCAACTCACCCACCGTTCATCTCAGCGCGTCGCCTCGTAGAAGCTGAGGAAGGCCCGTGCAACCGCGGGAATGATCGCGTTGAGGTAGGTCGTGCCGCGCTCGACGCTACCGCGATCGGGACTATCACTATAGCCATCGATGCGCTGCCACGAACCGTGCAACTCGCTCCGGTAGGGCTGGTAGAAACCTCGCGGATTGGTGTCACCTACGCCATCGCGGTGCGGTCGCGGCTCCTGGACGAGCTCCGGACGCAACGCTAGGATCAGGGAGCTCTCGAATGCACCGGCATGGCCAGGCAGTCGCTGGCCGAGATGAGCACCGGTGGCAATGAGATCATCCCAGGCGATCGTCCAGTAGCCAGCCGCAGCGATCTGGACAGGCTGCTGGAGGGCTGTATCCCGGGCCACAAGCTGGATGATCTCGTTGTTGCCCCCATGCCCGTTGATAATGAAGATGCGCTGAAAGCCATCGGCCACCAACGAGGAGGTGAGATCCATGAGGAGCTGGTAGTAGACACTGGTGGTAAAAGAGAGGGTTCCACCAAATGGAATGTGGTGCTGTGATGACCCAAACGGTAGGGTTGGCGTAACCAGGACGGGAATCTGTTGAGCGGCCACGGTAGCAGCGGCACGGGCAATATGCTCAACAACCAGCCAGTCGGTGCCAACGGGGAGGTGGGGGCCATGCTGTTCAACAGCGGCAACGGGGAGGATCACGAGGGTCTCTGCGGCTCTGGCACGAAGCTCGGCGCGGGTCTGCTCGTGAAAGAGCAGTGGACTTCGAATTGGGTCTGACATAGGGGCTTCCATTCCCGTATAAATACGGTATTTGATATACCATTTTTTTGTTTGCCTGTCAAGAGAGGAGTACGGTATGGTTCACATCAGCGTGACCAGCGTGCGGGAGGTGTGGAGGGCTGCGCCCTCCACAAAAAAACCTAACCCAACCTTGGTTCTGCCAGGGAGGGGCATGAACCAGTACTGCTCATGAACACGGTTTACAACCTGGGCAAGGCTGCGCTATAATGCGGCTGTTCGGTGCAACCGCGGGGGTGTGGATTGAAGACAGGTTTCATCCTCACCAGGCCAATCCTCCTCTCTTGTGGATGGGCATAGCCCCATGAAAGCCTATGAGTAGTTCATCAACCGCTTCGAGCGAAGAGCAGCAGATCATCGCCGCGCGTAACGCCCGTTTGCGCACCATCTTCGGCAGCGAAGCCCTGGTCTGGATTGTTGGTGAAGAGTATGCGACCGATGGCCCGATCTGGCGTGTTACCCTCGTCTGCCCAGGACTAGCAGGTCGCTGGGTAGAGCGGCGCTACCGTTACGATATTCCAAGTGACACCATCCACTTTGCGGGAGAGCAGCCCATTAGCGACAGCCAACTCCAGGCGGCACGGCGATCCGGCCAGCGCCTCAGTTAGGGCGTGGTCTGGTTTCGGCTGCGCCGATAGCGCCGTTTCGCGCTACCAGGGTTGGGCTAGATCTTTTGTGCGGGGCGAAGCCTTCCACACCTTCCGTAACAGTGCGAGGAGCGCGAACGCTCCTCCTACCCCAACGCTATGCCTACACCATCTACCCAACCCATCGAACAGCCCGAGCTCGCTTCAGCGAGGCTCGGCCTCTCGCGCCGTGCCACCGCTGCCCTAGTGCTCATCGCGCTCCTCGGGCTGATCACCGTGGTGCTGAGCCTCAACAGTAGTAGTGACACTGCGCACCTCACGGGAGGTTCGCCGGTCCTGATCCTGGCTCTGCCCGTCTTTCTGACCGGGCTGCTCAGCTTCCTCTCGCCCTGTACCCTGCCGATCCTCCCGGCCTACTTCGCGGTCACCTTTCAGGCGAAGCGCAGCAGCATCTTTCTGATGAGCCTGGCCTTCTTTTTCGGCCTAGCCACGACCCTGACTCTGCTGGGGGGTGCGATCAGCGCCCTGAGCGGGCTACTCTTTGCGGTACGCGACAGTCTAGCCCTCATCGGCGGGATCGTGATCATTACCTTCGGCATCTTGGGCATGTTTGGCAAGGGTTTTGCCGGGATCCCCATCAATGAGCGCCCAGCCACCACGCTCTTCGGCTCCTACCTCTACGGTGCCACCTTCGCCCTGGGCTGGACGGCGTGTGCTGGCCCACTCTTCGGCAGCTTCATGACGATGCTCGCCGCATCGGGCAGTGTGGCTGCCCTCCAGGGTGCGGTGCTCGCTTTCATCTACGCTTCTGGCCTGGGCCTACCACTGATTATTGTGGCAACCTTCTTCAACCGCCTCGGGCGTGGCTCTTCCTTCTGGCGCATGATCAGTGGCAAGGGCTTTACCATTACCATCTTTGGGCGCGAATTCTACCTCCACACGGTGAGCCTCGTTGGTGGGCTGCTCATGATTGCGATTGGGCTGCTCTTGGCTACTGGACGCCTCGAGATGATGACCCAACTAGCGAGCGGCAGCGAACTGGGCATCTGGTTCGCCGCGATCGAAACGGGCCTGAGTCGGCTCTTTGGGCTGCAGTGATGGCGGTGTGGAGGGCCAAGCCCTCCACAAACGGGCGTATTGACCGTCTACTCGCGGTCGATGCGTGGTAGCACGATTCCCCGTTGGCCCTGGTACTTCCCCCGTTTATCCGCGTACGACACCTCGCAGATCTCGTCACCCTCTAGGAAGAGCACCTGACCGATCCCCTCGTTGGCGTAGATTCGCGCCGGCAGCGGGGTCGTGTTGCTAATCTCAATGGTCACGTAGCCCTCCCACTCAGGTTCGAGGGGGGTAAGGTTGATGATCACACCGCAACGGGCGTAGGTCGACTTCCCGATGATGAGGCAGGAGACACTACGTGGGATGCGGAAGCGCTCGACCGACCGCGTTAGGGCGAAGGAGTTGGCCGGAATATCACAGAAGGCACCGCGTACCTCGGTGACCATCTCGGTATCAAAGCTCTTCGGATCGACGACGGGCTCACGATCCTTCAACGTGATCTGGCTCAGGGCATCGAGGGCTTGGGGCTGTTTGCCTACCAGGTGGGGGTAGACCAGGCCCAAAAAGTTGTACACCTCCATCTTGCGCACAATCACCAGTGTAGCCACCGTACGCCCGGTAGTGGAACGGTCCTGCTCGCTGATCGTACCCCCACCGATCAACTGCTGGGCGCGTACCAGGATCTCGCGGTTGGCATGCGTGATCGTCACCCGTGGCGAGAGACGTCCCTGCTCACCCTCGACGAGCGTAATCTCACCGTCACTGTCGAGTAGTGCGGCCAGATAGCCCACATCGTAGGGGCGGATCGTCTTGATCGGTAGGCTCGGCATGAAGACCTTGAACTCGTCCGCCACCCGTAGATCGTAGCCGTATGAGGTCAACCCATACGAGATCACGCCATCACGTACCGATCCATCCACAAACGGTTCGATCATGCCCTGCTCCAGGGCCATCTTTCTAATCCAACGGTCCGACTTGATCGGCATGGTTCTGCTCCATCGTATCGCGAGTGATGCGCTGCAACCGAGTTGCGCCTTGTACCGCCCGCAGTAGCGTACATTCGAACCCAAAAGCGTAGGGCTGCCCGTGCAGCGAAACGTTGCCTATAGTGTACCAGGATAGTGTTCAGCGTTGGGGTGAGCCGACGGCGGGGCAACCACGGGGGGTTGCCCGTACGGAGGGGGCGTCTCGCCCTTGTGGCGCCCTCGCTCCGGGAGAAGGGTGAACAGTGGCTGTACCAGGAGGTACAGGTAGGCTGCGCCCTTCAAGGGTTGTGGTATGATGCCCAACTGCGTACGATTTCTCCCAATTCTGGTGCGAGGCA
>CAIWUD010000285.1 GCA_903915775.1 uncultured Chloroflexota bacterium
AGGTCTGGGGCGGCCTGGTATCGCCATTGGCATGGGCGACGCGCTGGGCCTGACGTGACCGCCCACGTTGTTTCAACTCATCCCACTCACGACGATCCTCTTCGATGAGCCGTTGGTAGAAACTGGCCCGCCAGGCGAGGCGCTCGTGCTCTGGGGCTGGCACCACATTCGGGTCAGGGGCCGGAATGGGCGGGGCTGGGTGATGATTGGTAACGGCCACCTCCCACCCACTGCCGAGACTGAACTTAGAGAAGGCGATAAAACCGACGCGCGGGGTGATTGGATCGGCGATTGCCCCGGCGTAGAACGTGCTAACCTGGGCCGGTGTCTCCAGAATCGTGCTGTGCCAGTGTGGCAGCAGGTCACGCCACTCGGCAATCCACTGTGGTAGTGGGGGCCGATGTAATCGATCCAGATCCGGGTGGGCGGCATCGTGGGCGTCCACCTGGGCCAACTCACCGACTAGGTGGTTCGGCGCAACTACAAGGGTAGTAAAGGCGCGTTGCGCACCATTACCATTGGTTGGCAACAACTGGCGTAGCACCTCGGCGGTGCCAGCTGAGAGGCTGCTGTTATGCGTAACGACACAGTGGTCTGTAACGTAGAGGTGATCGTCAGCATCTACGCGGATACATTGGGCCGGTGCGTACCCAACGTGCTCAACCTTGACGATCGCCCGGCTTGGCGGATACTTCGGTCGATGGGTGTAGCGCGATGCCTTGCGGGTGAGGCGGAATGGCACTATGTGCGATGGCAGGGCGATACTGAGGCGATAGCTGCGTTGACCAATCCGTCGCTCGCCCTTGTGGGTGAAATGGGGAACACGCTCGCTACGGCGTGCCGTTCCACCCAGAGACTCGACCAGTTCGCAGACGTCCTGGGCAAGCTGCGCCGAGGTGGAGGAAAACTCGATGCGGCTTCTGCCATCCACTGAGCCATCAGTGTCGAGCAGACCCTGGAGCAACGCGATCCGATCCGCCACTGGCGCGAATCGGTAGGCCAGCGGGATGAACTTGCTCTCTGAGCGACGGCCCGCGAGGCCAAGCACCCGCAGTTGGTTGAGCAGTGGATTGGGATTGCCATGCCGTCCTGTTGTGAGACGAGAGCCGCACAGTCCGGTGGCTGCAGGAGCTATCCCGAAAGTAGTGATTCCTTGTGAAATAGACTCCAGGAGCTCCTGATCGATAGTGGAAAAGACGACGCCATGATCGCTCAGTTCGCCATCGCCGATCAGCAGACCGAGTACGTAGGGATCGATGGGCAGATCCTGTGGTGGAAACTCTACTGGCTGTACCATTGGCACATACCAGCGGTTGTTGCCCTGCGGTGATCGCAAATCATGCATAAAGTCGCGGAGCGGCATCACCACACCGTCCTGACGCCGCTTGCGATGGTTCGTACTCCGTAGGCACCACAGATGATCCTCGCAGCACTCAACCGATCTGCCGTATGAGAAGGTCACGCGGTATACGTCCTTCTCACCCTGCGGGTAGACCCCAATGACCATATGGGTCTTCCCGTCGGCACCGATCACTTCATCCCCAACTTGCATGTCACCCATGCGCTTCCAGCCAGTCGGTGTGAGGATGTTAGCTGTAAGCGGTTGGGCTTTGCCACAACCCATGTCTGCACTCAGGCCCAACACCGTACGGCGCTTGCCGGTGTGCGGATCAGGTTTGCGGAACGCAGTAGTAAGCGCCGCGATGATGTGGCGCTGCATTGGAATGAAACCGGGTGCGTAGCCCGGTAGGGCTCGGCCACTCACCGAGACGATCCG
>CAIWUD010000286.1 GCA_903915775.1 uncultured Chloroflexota bacterium
GGGCTACTACTTCTGGAACTCGGTGATCTATGTGCTCGCAGAAGGGGTCTCGACGGAGGAGGATGGCGCAAGCCCACAACCCATCGGTACGCCCATCTGGATGGAGGGTTTTCCGCCTGATCAGTCGTCTGAGCTCAACCTCGGCCCCAATAATAGCTACGTGTGGGGCCTGGTAGAAGTGACCGGCACCTTCCAGACTGGGGGGGGCTTCGGGAAGGATGGCGCCTACCAGAGTATCTTCTTCGTTGAGTCGGCTACGCCGCTGAAACCGTAGCGACGCCTCCACATCGGTTGGGGCGTAGATCACCATCGATGTACTATTTCATCGAGCCGATGACCGAAGATGACATCCCCGACGTGCAGGCCATTGAGAGTCAGAGTTTCACGACGCCCTGGGCGGCTACTACCTACCGTCGCGAGATTCGCAATCTGCAGAGTTGTCGTTACATTGTGGCACGTGTGAGCCCGACGCCCCCCCCCCACACCCCGCGCCCACCCTCACCCCCCCCCCTGCCTATCGCGCTCCTCAATCAGGTCGTTGCGGCACTCTTCCCACACGCGCCAGCGCCATCTGCCGAATACCCCATTATCGGCTACGGTGGCGTCTGGCTCGTTGTTGATGAGGCTCACGTCACGACGATCGCCGTTGCTCCAGCGTACCGCGGTCGAGGCGTGGGTGAATTACTGCTCAATGCCCTGATTGACCACGCCTACGCCCTCGCTGCCCAGCGTATGACCCTAGAGGTACGTGTGAGTAATACTAGTGCCCAACACCTCTACCTCAAGTATGGCTTTCAGATCGCTGGGACACGCCCGCGCTACTATACGGATAACGGCGAGGATGCGCTAATCATGTGGACCGATCCGATCGACTCGGTGGAGTATAAGGCTCGTCTTGGTGCGTTGCGTCGCCAGCTCGTCGAGCGTCTACAACACGATACCGAGCGTCAAGCCTGAGCTACCCGGCGCAACGGTGCGAGTTGCTGCCAGGCAGCTTCAACCTGGGCGCGGGTCTGCGCTCGGCTTCCACGGTTATCGATGACTAGGTCTGCGTAGGGTAGACGTGATGCCGGGTCGACCTGCGCAGCGATGCGCGCACGCGCCTCCCCTTCACTCAGCTTGCGCGTCGTAACCATGCGCTCGATCTGTTGCTCGGTTGAGCAGGTTACAACCCAAACCTGATCGCACGCAGTAGCCCACCCCGACTCGATGAGCTTGATTGCGTCGATCACTACGACGGGTCGTTCGCTTCCCCCAACCTCGTGTGCCGCTCGGTTTGCCTCGGCAAGGGTAGCTTGCATGTCGGCCCGTACGGCGGGATGCACGATCTGTTCGAGTTGGCGCAACCGAACGGGATCCTGAAATACCACAGCTCCAAGCTTGCGTCGATCAATTGCGCCATCGGTACCAACGATCTCGCTACCAAAGGTGGCCACAATCTGCTGGTAGACCTTCGTACCGGGCTGTTGGAGCCGATGGGTTACCTGGTCGGCATCAATCGTACGCGCACCGAGGCTCGTAAGGATCTCCAGGACGCTACTCTTCCCACAGGCGATGCCGCCGGTGAGGCCAATGAGGTAGATCGCAGGGTAGTTGGACATCGTTGAATCTCAGACCTGGCGTTGGGCGTGGTGCACTATCGGCTGCACCAGCTTGACCATCTGGTACTCCTTCAGCGTACCGACCGTTGGCCCCCCATGGTTGCCCTACCGTTAGCTTACCCCAACGGTGAACGGGTACCGTAACGCAGTCGCGAGGCTCATGGCAAACCCAAGATAGGGCCAACTGTGGGGTAGAATGGACTCTGGTGCAGGGCTTTCGTATCAATGACCCCTTCGTAGATCTGATCGGCCAACTTCTGATGCAGCGCCGCAATCTTATCACGACCGTTGACGCGGTCTCGGAAGGCCATGTGTTTGAGGAAGAGCGCCGCTTCATTGTTCGGTGCCAACCGATTGGCAAAAAGTTGATGGGGCGCCCGTATCTCCAGTCCGAGTCCATCACAGCGGGATATCATCTTACTGTTACGCTCCTGACGGTAGAGCGCACTCACGACCGGCTGATCGCCGTAGATGTCGTCGTAGTAACTAGCCGGGTATGCGTTCAGGCGGGTGACGATCTCGTTGATCCGCATGCGATGGCGCCGGTTTGGGATGTGCAGATAGTCCCAGATGACAAAATCGACGGCGATCTCCGCACACGCCCGTAGGAGGTTGCGCAGCATGCCGTCAGTATCATTGATGTAGGGCATAATCGGCACAATAGCGACGCCAACTGGAATGCCGGCTCGCTTCAACTCACTCAGCATCTCGAGCCTCAGAGCAGGCGGGGGTGCCTTCCCCTCAAGCTGGGATGCCAGCCGTGGGTCAGTGGTGAGCAGCGTCGTCATGACAACGGCAAGACTCTGCTCATGAATACGCTGGAGGATCGCGACATCCTCAAGTACATCGGGGCTTTTGGTCAACACGAGGGTTGGTTGCCCACAATCGGCGAGCACTTGGAGTGACCGCCGGGTGAGGCGGTAGACCTGTTCTGCAGGTTGGTAGGGATCGCTCAGGGTGTTGAGTGCGATCAGATCGCCACGATCAACCTCGGTCAACTCGGCAGCCAGACGCTCAGGGAGATCGAGCGGCACACGGATGGTTTCGTTCAATGGTCGATCACTGAAGAGCCAGCTATCGCAGTAGGGACAGCCAAACTCACAGCCGTTGTAGATGCTGAGCGTGTAGCTGGAGAGGAAAAACTCGTTGATCGTGGGACGTCGTGCCCCAAGGGCTGCGAGTTCGTGAAGTGAGTCACGGATATAGTAGGCCATATCCTAGTTCGCATCCTCGGTGCGGGCAAGGGCAAGCTCGTGTAGCAACTCAGCGTGGATGGCGCCATTCGATGCCACCAGCCGATCACCACTGGGGTGCCACGGCTGAGCATCCCAATCCGTCACCAGACCGCCCGCCTCACGCACAATGAGCGCTCCAGCTGCGACGTCCCACGGGCTGAGCCCAAGCTCCCAGTGGGCATCGCTGCGCCCCGCCGCAACATAACAGAGATCCATCGCAGCCGAACCAGGACGACGGATATCCTGAACCTTCATGAGGAGACGGTTATGTTCACGGAGATTATTGTCGGGCTGGTTAAAACGGTCATAGGGAAAACCGGTGGTCAGTAGGGAACGTATCAGTTCGCTCGTATCTGAAACTCGTAGGGAGCGTCCATTGCAGTGTGCCCCCTTGCCCACCTCAGCGCTAAAGATCTCATCACGCGAGGGGTCGTAGACCACCCCAACCTGCAGCTCACCACGGTAGAGTAGGGCCAGCGACACGCTAAAGATCGGCATCCCGTGGAGGTAGTTGAGCGTCCCGTCGAGGGGATCGATCAGCCATAGGTAGTCTGTCTGACCAGCGGTGGCACCACTCTCTTCGGCGAGGATAGCGTGTTCGGGAAACTGCTCCCTGATCGCGCTAATAATCAGCGCCTCACTCGCCCGATCAGCGTCGGTGACCACATCGGCATGGCCCTTCGATGTTACTTCACGCCTGGCACTGAGCCACGAACGTAAGATCGCACCGGCACGGCGGGCGAGATCGGTAGTAAAGCTGAGCAACGCAGTTCTCCCCTCATACTAGCCAGGATGACCCCCGACCCAGCCCATTGTACCAGCAGTAGGCTGATGATGAAAGTCTACCGAGTAGCGGCGATTTGCCACGGTACCTCTTCAGCGCTACAATCAGCAAAGAGAGTTTTACCTACCCCGAATGGTAGCGCCATGGATCAGCCCCTCGTCGACGTCGTCATCGTCAGCTATAACACCGCTGCCCTCCTGCGCGCCTGCCTGCGCTCGCTCGGCGTTTGCCGCCAGTTGCCGCTCCGGATTCTGGTGGTCGACAATGCTTCCCATGATGGCAGTGCGGCCATGGTGCGCGAGCAGTTTCCTCACGTGGAACTGATCGCCCTCGATGCCAATCTGGGCTTTGCCAGCGGGACAAACCATGGCTTGCACCAGATCGCCCACTTGCCAGGTGCACCAGCCCCCTACCTGCTGCTGCTCAATCCCGATACTATTGTCCATCCCGAAGCGCTTGAGACCATGGTCGCCTTTCTGGAGGCTCACCCACGGGTTGGTCTGGTGGGCCCGCGGCTACTCAACCCCGATGGGACCCCTCAGGCGGCCGCTTTCCGCTTCCCCACGCTCCTGATGCTCTTCTTCGATCTCTTCCCTCCTGGTGAACTGCTCCCGGGTCGTCTCTACGGATCCTGGTGGCACGGGCGCTATCCAGAGGAGCGTGGTACGGAGCCGTTTGCTATCGATCACCCGCTTGGGGCCTGTATGTTGGTACGCCGAACAACGCTTGCTGAAGTTGGTCCGCTCGACGATCGTTACTTCATGTATAGCGAAGAGGTAGAGTGGTGTTGGCGGATCAGGCGCGCTGGGTGGGCGATCTGGCAGGTTCCAACCGCTCTGATCACCCACGTGGGCGGGGCTGCAACCAGTCAGTTCCGTCATACCATGTTCGTTGCACTCTGGCAGAGCCGTGATCGCTTCACTGCTCAGTATCGTCCCACCTGGCGCCTGATGCTCCAGCGTGCGATCGTTCGTGCCGGGATGGTGCGCCTCGCACTGGTGGCATGGCGTGCCTACCTACGTGGCGAGTTGAGCCGTCAGGAGCTCCAACTGCGCCTCCTGACCTATGACCGAGTCAGGCGTGATTGTCGCAGGGTACGGGCATGATATCGTCAGACCGTAGTGGTGAGGAGCGCTCAGGTCTCTGACCACTCGTCCGCGCATCCCTGACCCTCACGCAGCTTGCGAGCGCAGAACAAGGCTGCTATCATGAAGGCCAGGGATGTTTCTGCTGACTGGTATCTAAGAAGATTGTCAAGCTGAGTGGACGTCGTACCTGTTCACGTTTGGAGTAAGCCAGCGGCAGGGCAACCACAGGGGGTTGCCCTTACGGGGAGGGGCTACGAGGGTGAGATGCCCTCGCTCTAGGAGAAGTGTGAACAGTTACTGGACGTCTCGCACGCAATGTAGCTATTTGGAGCACAAGCGCTTTGCGCAGTGCAACCGCCCTATACACCATCTGTTCATCTGGAGATGCTACCGTATGCCCAAGCTCACTGTTCAGGATAAGGGGACGTTCGAGGTTCGCGATGGTCAACGTCTGGTGCTCGCCATTGCGGAGCAGGGTATCGACATCCTGCACCGTTGCGGTGGAAAGGCGAGGTGTACCACCTGTCGGGTGGAGTTCATTGAGGGCGAACCAGCGCAGATGACCGCTGCCGAGCGGAACAAGCTGCAGGACCAGCAGAACCTTGGTGCCTTCCGCCTGAGTTGCCAACTCCTGTGTGATCGTGACATGACGGTGAAGGTCTTGATGACGCGCACGTCAAACCAGTTGGACGATTCTGGGCCTACCCCAGCTGAGCAGATCACGCCAGAACCAGAGTGGACCTGATCGATCCTCCCCTTGTACCCATAGTCCCGGAGCAGCCAGTTCGCCAACGCATCCAGGTACGGGGGATTGTACAGGGGGTGGGCTTTCGTCCCTTCATCTATGGGTTAGCAGTGCGCCTGGGGATCGTGGGGTTCGTACGTAACGATGGTGCCGGGGTCACGATTGAGGCTGAAGCTTCACCGGCGCTCCTCACTACGTTTGGGAGTGCACTCCAGCGTGAGGCTCCTCCCCTGGCCCGCATCCTATCCATAACCACCACGACGATCCCCAGTCGTGGTGAGACGACCTTCACGATCGCGAGGAGTGATCGCGGTCTACGCAGTACGCTCATCGCCCCTGATAGCGCCCCTTGCGCCGACTGTCTGCGTGAACTGAACGACCCTGGTGATCGGCGCTACCGCTACCCCTTTCTTAACTGCACCAACTGCGGCCCGCGCTTCACCATCGTGGATGACATTCCCTACGATCGGGCCAACACCACGCTGGCGCCCTTCCCCATGTGCCCTGCCTGTGCCGCAGAGTACCACGATCCGCACAACCGCCGCTTCCACGCTCAGCCTATCGCATGCCCCGCCTGTGGACCAGCGCTCGCCTACCAACCCAAGGGGGCTGCCACACCCACAGCTACAGCTGATGCTGCCCTACTTGCTGCCGCCGCCGACCTGCGCTCTGGTCGTATTGTGGCCGTGAAGGGACTGGGTGGCTACCATCTCGCCTGCGACGCCCGTAACGCCGGAGCAGTAGCCGCGTTGCGTGCTCGGAAGCAGCGCGAGGCAAAGCCTTTTGCCCTCCTCGTGGCCGATCGCGTTGGCGCTGAGCACTACTGCCGGATGTCTCATGAGGAGGCTACGCTGCTGAGCGCTCCGCAGCGCCCGATCGTCCTGCTCGACCGACGTCCGGAACGGGAGCTCCCAGCTAGCCTCGCCCCAGGTTATACCACCCTCGGGATCATGCTGCCACCAACCCCTCTGCACCTCCTGCTCATCCAGGCTTGTGGCAGCGTTGATGCAGCCCCACCCCTGCTCGTACTCACCAGCGGCAATCTGAGCGATGAGCCGATCGCCTACGATGATGACGATGCACTGAGCCGCCTGAGCAGCATTGCAGATAGCTTTCTCCTGCACAATCGGGCCATTCGTACGCGCTGCGATGATAGTCTGCTCCGTCTCATTGGGCCCACCACCCAACCACTACGCAGGGCCCGGGGCTATGCTCCCGCTCCAATTAGTGTGGAACAGCCCTTCCCTGAGCCGATTCTGGCCTATGGCGGCCAACTGAAGAGTAGCTTCTGCCTTGCCCGCGGCCATGAGGCCTTCCTGAGTCACCATATCGGTGATCTCGAGAATCTGGAGACACTCACCGCCTTCCGCGAGAGCATCGCCCACTACCAGCGCCTCTTTGCCTTTCAGCCCCGTCTGGTTGCCTACGATCTCCATCCTGACTATCTCGCCACCAAGGAGGCGCTGGCTACCGTGGGCCTCCGCCAGATTGGAGTACAGCACCACCACGCCCATATCGCCAGCGTCATGGCCGAGCATGGCCTAGTGGGGCCGGTGCTTGGCATCGCCGCCGATGGTACTGGCTACGGCCTTGATGGTGCGATCTGGGGTGGTGAACTGCTCATCGCCGAGCGGCATACCTTCACCCGCCTGGGGCACCTCGCGTATGTCTCCCTGATTGGCGGCGAACAGGCAGTGCGGCAGCCGTGGCGCATGGCTGCGGCCTACCTGGCCCATATCTACGGCCCAACCTTTCCCGAGCTCCTTGCTATTCCTTTTACCCAGCACCTTGATCGTGCATCCTGGAGTCTCCTCAGCCGCATGGCTGCACGGGGCCTGAATAGCCCACCTACCTCGAGCATGGGGCGCCTCTTCGATGCGGTAGCCGCCCTGATCGGGCTCCGGAGCCACGTGCAGTATGAGGGTCAGGCGGCGGTGGAACTGGAGGCGCTGGCACTCCCGGATGCCATACCCTACCCAACCGCCTTGGGGAGCATGCTCCCATGGCAACTCGATCTCTCGCCTACCTTTCGCGCAATCGTTGCGGATCTTCAGGCTGGTACAGCGTTAGCCCAGATTGCAGGACGCTTCCATGCCGCGGTGGCCGATCTCCTATGTACAGCCTCTCTCCAGGCTCGTGCGCTCTACGGTATCAACCAGGTCGCCCTGAGTGGCGGCGTCTTCCAGAACCGACTCCTGCTTACCACGCTGCTCCGCCACCTGCAGAGTGCAGGCTTCCAAACCTATATCAACCAGCGCGTCCCCCCCAACGATGGCGGACTGAGCTTTGGTCAAGCGGCGGTTGCAGCAGCACACCTTGTATGAGCGTGTGGGAGGTTGCGAACATGCACCATGCACCGTAACTGTTCACACCTCTCCCAGAGCGAGGGCGTCTCACCCTCGTGGCCCCCCCCGTACGGGCAACCCCCCGTGGTTGCCCTGCCGTTGGCTTACCCCAACTACGAACAGGCACCACGCACCAGATACAATACACCTATGCTATAATCGTTCGCCACCCGTTGCAGAAGAAGTATGCCCTGGTAGATCCGCCAGGAGTGCCGTAGGAGCAAACCTATGAAGCTGACCTGTTTGCAGGAGAATCTGAAGCGTGGTCTCGCTACGGTGAGCCATGCGGTTGCGGGGAAGAGTACGCTGCCGGTGTTGGCTAATGTGCTCCTGGCGACTGATGGTGGGCGGCTAAAGTTAGCGGCTACCAACCTGGAGGTGGGGATTACCCACTGGATTGGGGCGCAGATCGAGCATGAAGGTGCGGTAACCGTTCCAGCTAAGCTGCTCGCTGATGTCGTTGCTGGTCTGCCGAATGACCGCGTTACGCTCACCCTTGATGCACGTACGCAGACGGTGAAGGTTGAGTGTGGACGTTTCACCAATAATATTAAGGGTATCGAAGCGGACGAGTTTCCCAACATTCCCACCATCGCCAATGAGCAGCCAGTAGCCGCGATCCCATCTGATATGCTACGCGAGGCGATTGACCAGGTGGTCTTTGCCGCCGCTACTGATGACACACGGCCGGTCCTCGCCGGGGTGCTCGTGCGTCTACGCGACTCGCGCCTCTTCATGGCCGCCGCCGATGGCTTCCGCCTCGCTATGCGTACGCTCAACCTTCCCGAGTTGGCCCAGCGCCAGGTTGAGTGTATCGTGCCGGCACGCGCCCTCGCGGAGCTTAGTCGTATTGCTGGTGAAACCCAGGGCAGTGTGAGCCTTACGGTCGCCCCCGGTGGTAGTCAGGTGCTCTTTCACACCGAAAGCACGGAACTGGTCTCGCGCCTGATTGATGGGCGCTTCCCTGATGTGGAGCGTATTGTTCCGCAACAACATGCAACCCGTACCGTCCTTGAGACGGTTGAACTGGCAAAAGCAGTCAAGCTTGCCTCCTACTTTGCCGCTGCCAGCCAGAATGTGGTTAAGCTGACGGTCGAACCGGGTGGTGAGTTGGGTCCGGGGCGCCTGGTGATCAGTGCCAACGCCGCCGAGGTAGGTGATAATACCGGTGAACTCGATGGCATGGTTCACGGCTCTGGTGGGCAGATCGCCCTCAACGTGAAGTATCTCTCCGACCTGCTCGGTGTGGTGAAGAGCGCACAGATTGCACTGGAGACTCAGACCGCGCAGAGCCCTGGAGTCTTTAAGCCGGTGGGCAGTGATGGCTACATCCACATCATCATGCCCATGAGCATCCGGTAGAGACGTTTCGATTTCGGCTGCGCCGGCAAAACTGTCTAGCGTTACCAGAGTTGGGTTGGTTCTTTTGTGGAGGGCTTCACCCTCCACACCTCCCCGCAAGCCGTGTGAGGCAAGCCCATCCCCCCAGCGGGGGGAGTTTGGGAGGGGGGGCGGGCTTCACCCTCCACACCTCCCCGCAAGCCGTGTGAGGCAAGCCCATCCCCCCAGCGGGGGGAGCAATACGATGATTCTCTACATTCTTGATCTCGTGGGTGTTGCCGTCTTTGCGATCAGTGGTGTGCTTGCAGCACGCGATAGAGGGCTGGATCTCCTGGGGATCAGTGTGATCGCCGCGATCACCGCTATCGGCGGCGGTACGCTCCGTGATCTCCTCTTGGATCGCTACCCCATTTTCTGGCTGACCGACATCTGGTATCTGACCGTCATTACCGGCTCAGCGTTGCTGACTGTGGCTTATACACGGGTGAGACCACCACCGGGCAAGGCACTCCTGGTTGCCGATGCCATGGGGTTGGCGCTCTTTGCGCTGTCGGGTGCCCAGGTAGCTGAAGCGGCCCAATACCCCGCGATCATCGTGGTGCTGATGGGCACAATTACCGGTGCAGCCGGTGGTGTTCTGCGCGATATCATCACAGCGCAAGTGCCCCTCATCCTGCGACGAGATATCTACGCTACTGCGGCGATCGTAGGTATTACGCTCTATCTCCTCTTGCAGCTGTTTGGGATCCAGCGCCCTATAGCCTTTGGCGCCGGTATGGCTACGGTGTTCATCCTTCGCCTCATCGCCATTCGCTGGAGCTTACAGCTACCCGTGTTTCGCGTGCCTGAGTAGGAGCGGGTAGCGAACTGCTCAGCGCACCAGGCGATCGCGAACCGTCCCATCGGCACCAACGAGCGTCAATTCGAACGCTGGCTGGCCAACCGCATGCGTTGAGCAGCTGAGGCACGGATCGTAGGCCCTGATGCCCGCCTCGACCCGGTTGAGTAGCCCCTCATCCAGCCGATCACCACGCAAGTAGCGTGCAGCGATCTGCGCAACGGTGCGATTCATCGCCAGGTTGTTCTGGCCAGTAGCGATGATGAGGTTGACATACGTGATCAACCCATCACTATCAACCTGATAGTGGTGGAAGAGGGTGCCACGTGGGGCTTCACTACAGCCTACGGCTTCGTGCCGATTGACCCCGGCTGTAGCGCGCAGCTGCTCAGAGCTAAGCTCAGCGTCGTCGAGCAGTAGCCAGATCTGCTCAAGTGCGGCTAGGATCTCGAGCAGGCGGGCGTAGTGGTAGAAGAAACTCGCCGTGACCGGGCTACCACCGGCGAGCCGTCGCATCTCGGCCAACTCAGCGTCAGCCATGGGGCTGCCCATGGTACGACAGATATTGACTCGGGCCAGGGGCCCAACGCGGTACATACCCTCTGGATAGCCGTAGGGTGTGTAGTAAGGGAATTTGAGGTAGCTCCAGCGCTCGGCAGCTTCAGCAAACATGGTGACGTACGCGTCAGGGGTGAGATTGTCGGCCAGGATGTGCCCCTGCGCATCCATAACCCGCAGCATCCCACCGTGGTGCTCCCAGCGCCCGTCGGGGGTCACCATGCCCATGAAGAGGCTGGGAAAACGTCCGTAGCTCGCAACCTCACCACTCATCGGCTCAAGCAGATTCTTGAAGCGCATCAGGGCCTGTTGGGTTGTATCGAGTGCTTCAGGCATACGCTCGATGAAACTCGTGCGTACGGTGCTGCTCAACCCACTCCGCACCCCGCCCGGAACCGCCCATGCCGGGTGAATCTTGCGTCCGCCCAGGGCCTCGATCAGATCTTGGCCAAACTGACGCAACCTGATTCCACTGCGGACGAGGGCTGGCTCTGCTGCAGCGAGCCCCAGGATGTTGCGTCGGCTCGGCTCACTCTCCATACCGAGAAAGAGATCGGGTCCACTCAGGTGGAAGAAGCTCAGCGCATGCGACTGGACGATCTGGGCGAGGTTCATCAAACGACGTAACTTCTCGGCTGCGGCCGGGATCGCTACAGCCAAGAGCGCATCACCCGCCCGTGCCGAGGCGAGAATGTGGCTCACAGGACAGATACCACAGATACGCGCCGTAATTGCAGGCATCTCCCAGAAGGGACGCCCAACACAGAACTGTTCAAAGCCGCGAAACTCGGTGACGTGAAAGCGTGCATCACGAACTTCGCCCGCTTCGTCAAGGTAGATACTAATCTTGGCGTGGCCCTCGATACGGGTCACCGGATCGATCACGATCGTTCTGGTCACGCTACCCTCCGATCCAGGATGAGTCATCACTACGAAAAGATGTCCTAACGCCACTTCGGGGAGGCGTATGAGGGCTGCGCCCTCCACAAGATCCTCGCTCCCTCACGGGAGGCGTATGAGGGCTGCGCCCTCCAATCCCCTCTCCCTCACGGGAGGCGTGGAGGGCGCAGCCCTCCAATCCCCTCTCCCTCACGGGAGGCGTGGAGGGCGCAGCCCTCCAATCCCCTCTCCCTCA
>CAIWUD010000287.1 GCA_903915775.1 uncultured Chloroflexota bacterium
CCTGTTCGCGGCTCCAGCCATGGTGGAGTTGGCGGTAGAGGAGCCACATCAGGCCGACGCGTGTGGCGCTGCGGCAGTGGAAGACGATCCGACCGGCATGAGGATCGGTGAGGATTGCGGCCAGTTCGTCCATATGCTCACGGTCGAGTTGGTAGGCTGGCCAGGGGCGGTGGATGTAGCGCAGACCGGCTGCTTCGGCGTTACGCCCCTGCAGAGCGGCTCGCTCGGGGTCGGAGCGCAGGTTGAGTACCGTAGTATAGCCCTCTGCAGCAAGCCGAGCCCAATCCTCAACCTGGGGCTGGGCAGCGAGTAGCACGTCGGCAGTTACAGCATAGCTGCGTAAGGAGGTGTGCTCGGTCTGCACCTTCATGGTGCTACATGGAAGTTCACTGCTCATAGGTGTGGTGCTATCCTTCTTACCCGTGCTGCATCGGCAGACCAGCGCGCGCCCAGCCAATCATGCCACCAGTGAGGTTGATGACGTTGGCAAAGCCCTGGCGCATCAGCTGCTCGGCAGCCACACCGCTGCGATTACCGGAGCGACAGACACAGATAATCGGTGCGTCCTTCGGGAGTTCGTTCAGGCGCAGCGCGAGCATGGGTAGGGGCAGCAGGTGACTACCGTTGATGTGTCCGTCGTGAGCATACTCCTCAGATGAGCGTACATCGAGCAGGTAGAGCCGCTCGCCAGCGTTGAGGCGCTGCTGCAGTTCGGGAGCGGTGATTGCAGGAGGATTGGCTGCAGATCCGGTAAGGGCACCAAAGAGGCTGCGGAGCATAAGGCTTTCCTTCTTACGGGGGGGAGGGCGCAGCCCTCCACGAGATTGTCGAACTGGCGTAGTCGAAGCGGGAGGTGTGGAGGGCTTCGCCCTCCACACAAAGCCTCATCCAGCCTTGGTTCCGCCAGAGAGCAGTGTGAACAGTCACCCCTCTACTTAAACGAAGAGAGTAACCTTGGCGCGAGCGGCATCACCCAGGAAGGTTGCCACACCACCCGTATCAAGACCATCGATGAGTTCTGCATCCTTGATACCTAGGAGTTCGCGTGACATGTCGCAGACGACCATGCGCACACCGAGTTCCCTGGCTAGGTCTAGGAGCTCTTCAGGCGAAGAGACCTCGTGCTGCTTCATCAGGCCACGGATGATCTGTGCACCTGCCCCAAAGAAGTTCATCTGTGAAAGGTTGGTCTCACCGAGTTTACCAGGGAGCATTGCAGTGAAGCCCTGCTCAAGGAGGCTCTTGCCCGTGAAGATCTTCTGCTTCTTGAGCACGTTAATCCCCCAGAAGGTGAAGAACATGCTCGTCTCAAGGCCCATTGAAGCAGCACCGGTGGCGATGATCAAGGCGGCGATCGCTTTATCCAGATCACCTGAGAATAAGACCATCGCCACACGATCCTCTACTCCCTGCGCAGGGTGAGCCTCTAACTCGCTCACCCGCGTTTCCAGAGCGGCGATGCGCTTGAGGAGTAACTCCGAGTCCTTCGTCTCAATCGCGTCCATCGTCATCATGGGGGGCTATTCCTTTTTTTATATCTATGGTGCGTTTCGATGTTGGCTGTACCAACGGTAGCGTCTGGTGCTACCAAGGTTGGGTTGGGGTTCCCTGAGGCGGGCCTAGCCCTCCCAGGTAAGAGGCACCTACGCGGTGCGCTTGAGGTAGTGGACGTAGAGATCCTGTCCAGCCTCGTTCACCGTCTCCTGATGCA
>CAIWUD010000288.1 GCA_903915775.1 uncultured Chloroflexota bacterium
CAGTCTGAGCATGCTGACGACGAGGGCCGATGAGGAGCCGAGGCCACTACCGGGGGGCGCATCACTGAACATGGTCACCCGGTAGCCCGGTTGATCGGATGTGAAGCCCGGGTGCAGGTGGGGTAGAGCGTCGAATACGGCCTGTGGGAGGGTCAGTTTGCCATCCCAGGCCCGCCCACTCACCATACGGCTCACCTCCTGGAGATCGAGCGAGCGAATGGTCAGGCCTGGCTCAGCGCTTGCGTTGAGCATGCAGCGCACGTAGAGGTTGATGGTACAGTTGAGCACTTTTCCACCATACTCCTCGGCGTAGGGGCTGACATCGGTACCACCACCGAAAAAACCGATGCGCATTGGGGCACGGGCTTTGTAGATCTTCACGGAAGGGCTCCCTGGTTGCTCTGCGATCCGAGATGGTTGAAGTATACGGCATGTTGCAAATGGGAGGTCTCGTGCAGCTATAGCCCAAGTGCCGCCTTGCCAATCTGGGTGAGCGCCGCATCATCCATCGGCGGGTGCCCCAGGCCGGCGCGCACATCACGGAAATACCGCTCCAACGGCAGCGCGCGTGCCAACCCCGCCGATCCGACAACCCGTAGCGCCAGATCGGTGACCTTGATCGCATGGTTGGTCGCAAGGTACTTGACCGCCGCAAGTTGCCAGGCGATCGAGTCATGGTTTTCCAGGTCTGCCTGCCACGCTTCCGCCGTGCCGTACAACACTGAGCGGCTCTGCAGTAGCAGGAGCTCAATTTCCGCAATCCGATGCTGGATGGTCTGCAACTCGGCGATTGGCCCCGCCATACCGTTGGGACGGCGCGTACGGGCATACTCGACTGCGAAGTCGCGCGCCGCCGTTGCGACACCGGTATACACCGCAGCGGTGACTATTGACCAGCCGCGGGGATCGACCGCTGCGCTGCGTTCGCCGTCGTCTGGTAGCAGTGCTTCAAACGGTAGATCCACATGCTCCAGCACGATATCATGGCTGGCCGTCGCGCGCATACCGAGGTTGTCCCAGGTCTCCTCAATCCGTAGCCCCGGCGTGGTGGCGGGCACCAGGAAGTTGGCGCGGCGCGGCGGTTGATCTCCGTCGTGCACGGCGGCCAAGAGACTGAAATAGCGCAACGCCGGTGCCAGGCTAGTCCAACTCTTGCGCCCATTGATCCGCCAGCCATCCGCCGTGCGCACTGCGATCGTGCTTGGCAGTCCGCCACGACTTGGGCTGCCAAGGTTTGGTTCACTGGCTACGGCGTTGATCAGCGCCCCATCGGCAACGATCTCTCGGCACAGGCGTGCAAATAGCGCGGGCGGCCATGAACGCGCCTGTGCCAGCATGCCAACGTGGACGAGGTGCATTGTGGCGGCGAGCGCCACCGAACCATCGCCACGCGCCAGACGCTCCTGTGCCAGGGCCAGTTCGAGGGGATTGGCACCGCGACCGCCATACTCCTCAGGAACGGTCAACGCGAGATAGCCCGATTCGTGCAGGTCGTGGAAGGTTTCAAACGGAAATGAGCCGTCGCGATCATGCGTGGCGGCGCGGGCCGCGGCGCGCCTAGCGAGGTCGTCGGCAAGTGCCATGAATGCCGCCTGGCGCTCAGTGCGCGGATACCCAGCAAGGGTTCCGGAAAATGGTACCGACATCGGGACGCTCCATGCATGTGACCGCTTGGGTCGTCAGGCTCCAACGCGCTCGGACAGACCGCTCGACTGGCATACTCACCACGGCCATAGTGACGGGCACGACATTCATGTCGGACAGAGAGAGCCATCAATAGAACATGATATCCGACGATCACTGATTATGCGTAGCTGCTTGCGGCTGCAACGCCCAGCGAAAACGCCGTGGTAACATCGGGCCGCCAGTCGTGCGGATAGTACGCGCCCGCCGCCCCGTCAAACAGATAGTCACCACGATGCGATCCACCGACGATCGCGGTGAGCGCAGCGGCGAAGTCTTCGATATCCGCCGTCGTCGTCGCCAACCCCAGACTCGCACGGATTAACCCGGACGGTTGTTCGCTGCCGCAGACAGCCTCCTGGCCGATAAGGCGCTGCACGTAGGGATGAGCGCAGAACGCGCCGCAGCGCACCGCGATGCCGTAGTCACAACTCAGGATTGCACCGACAAGCCGTGGGTCAAGGTCGGCGACGGCAAATGGGATGACACCCAGTCGTTGCTGCGCGCTGGCTGGCGACTTGTCGCCATAGACTTGCACGCCGGAGATGCACTGTAATCGTTCCAGCAGGCGTGCCGTCAGCGCTGCCTCATGCGCAGCGATCGCCGCAAACCCAATCCGTTCCAGTTCCAACACTGCGGCGGCTAGTGCGACTGCACCGACAACGTTTGGCGTACCGGCTTCATCGCGCGCCGGCGCTTCGGCCCATTCGACATGATCCGGGGTCACCAACCGAACGGTACCGCCACCGACAACGTCGGGCGCACCCGCCGCGAAGGTGTCACGCCGACCAACCAGCGCGCCACTGCCGTATGGTGCATACAGCTTGTGGCCCGAAAACGCGATATAGTCCAGATGCGCCGGATCACGGAGATCGCCAATATCGATCGCGCGATGTGGCACGAGTTGCGCCGCGTCGACCACGATCTGTGCGCCTACGTCATGCGCCAGCGCTGCCAGGTAATGTACATCAGGCAGATGGCCAGTGACATTGCTTCCCCCGGTGACGGCCAGAAGCCGTGCCCGCCCCGCATAGCGCTGAAGCAACTCGGCAACATGCGCCACATCTAGCCGTCCCTGGTTATCGCAACGCGCATAGACCAGATTGGCGACCTGTCGCCAGGGGAGATCATTGGCATGATGCTCAAGCGTGGTACTGATCACCACATCCCCCGGTGCAAATGCCATGCGGCGCGCTAGTTTGTTCAGCGCCCAGGTGGTATTTGGTCCGAAGATCACGGTGTGTTGCCTATCGCGCGCACCAACAAACCGGCCAACAACCGTGCGTGCCTCCTCGTAGGCCTGGGTTGCTAGTTGCGAGGTGAAGCCAGTACCCCGATGCACGCTACTGTACCAATCAAGGAAACGCTCGACCGTTACTCGTACTGCCCGCAGCGGCGGGGTGCTCGCGGCATGATCGAGATTGATCGGTCGGCGAGTAGTCCCGTCGCGTAGGGGAATACGTAGGTCTTGACCTGAGAGCATCTCGTGAAAGTGGGGAAACGTCGCCGTCGCGAACTGAGTCATTGTGTGGTCTCCTCGGTGAAACGTGACGCGTCCAGTGTGAGGGAGACCAGAGAGTAGTGCAGCTGCACGCCTACTGACACGCGGCATACAAGCACCCCTCCCACCATTCATCTCATCGTTGGAAGGGGCGAGTATCCCGTTTTTCGCGCTCATCTACCAGTCACCACTGCCGGAATTGGCACCATCCGAACGGCTTGTCAGTGCCGTTGGGGTTGCCGAGGCTTCATCAGGCCGGTCCCTCCGCCTCTCTGGATAAGCGTTACGTCTTTCGGTTGTTAATAATGACAATCTTACGTTAGAAAAGCAGGTTTGTCAACCAGTGGCAGGCATGATACTTGACAAAATTGATCATATAAATTAACATTACAGCATCGATGGAACGCGCTTATCCAGGACAACAAAGGGGTCATCCCAACGATGTCGTGGCAATCCAGTAGGAGGATCATTCATGGCCGCACGTAGAATGGCACGTGTTTCTAGCGTAGTAGCGCTGCTCGCACTCCTTGTGCTTACCGCCTGCAGTGCGGCGCCACAGGCGATCGCACCAACCGAGCCGCCCGTGCAACCCCCAACTGTCCCAGCCGCAGCCGCACCGCCAACAACCGTACCGGCTGCCCCTACCGAACAGACCGTCAGTAGTGAACCAATCCTGATCGGCGTCAGTGGTCCGCTGACCGGCCAGAACGCACAGTACGGCGCGCAGTGGAAAAAGGGCTTCGATCTAGCTCTCGACCAGATCAACCGTGACGGCGGCATCAATGGACGTCCGCTGCAGTATCTCTTTGAGGACACCCAATCCGATCCGAAGCAGACGGTCGCTGTGGCGCAAAAATTCGTCAACGACCCGCGGATCGTCATCGAGCTCGGCGATTTCGCGAGTCCTGCATCCATGGCGGCATCGTCAATCTACGAGCGTGCCGGCCTGGTACAGTTTGGCTTCACCAACTCCCATCCCGACTTCACCAAGGGTGGCGAGTACATGTGGAGCAATTCAATCAGCCAGGCGGATAATGCACCGCTCCTGGCCAACTATGCGGTCACTGATCTGGGACTGCGAAGGCTAGCGGTACTTCATCTCAATACCGATTGGGGGCGCACGACAACCGACCTGTTCGTCGCCGCGGTCAAGGCGCGTGGCGGCGAAGTGGTTGCGGTGGAAGGCTACTTGCCCGAAGAGAAGGATTTTCGCTCAACACTCACGCGTGTGCGCGATGCAAATCCCGATGGTCTCGTGCTGATTTCATACTATGCCGATGGTGCGCTGATTACGCAACAGGTACGTACCACCGGCCTGACACAACCGATTGTCGCATCTGGTTCGATCTACTCGCCAAAGTTCCTCGAGCTTGCGGGTGAAGCGGCCAATGGCGTCTATACCAATACGAACTTCTTTCCGGAGGAAGACCGCGAGGAGGTACGCACATTCGTCACTGCGTTTAAGGCCAAATATGGCGAGGAGCCTGATAGTTTTGCAGCGGGCGCTTATGACACCATGATCTTGGTCTACCACGTGATCAAGCAGGCTGGCCCCGATCGCAAAGCCATCCGCGATACGCTTGCCACTATCAAGGGTGTCCCCAGCGTGATCTATGGTACGGTACAGTTCGATCCCGCAACCCGCCGCATCAGCGGCCCACGTAATATCAACCTAGTCATTAAGGATGGTACGTACACGGTTTGGGACGGCACCCTGCCCGCGAGCCAATAACCTACCATGGACGCATCGCGCGCGAGGCTCAGCGTATCCAGACCTCGCGCGCACGGCATGCCGTCAGATGTTGCCTGCTCCAGAGGAGGAACGAGTATGACCGAACTCACCAAACGTCAGCGCGTCGACGTGGCATTGCGTGGCGAGGCCGTTGATCGGCTTCCGGTGACTGCCTGGCGTCACTTTATTCCGGAGGAACGGAGTGCGACGCAACTAGCTGCGGCTCACCTCCAATTCCTGCGCACGTACGACTGGGATTGGCTGAAAATCAACCCGCGCGCCACCTACTATGCCGAAGTTTGGGGCGCGCGGTATGACTACGATGATTACACCGGTGTCCTGCCGCGCTTGATCGAGACACCGGTGCGTGGCCCTGCCGATCTGGCGCGCCTCTCGATTCACAGCCCGGATCATGCGGTGCTCGGCGAACAGATCGAGCTCGTTCGGCGCATCAGAGATGGCATTGGCGATATCCACGCAATCCAGACGATCTTTTCGCCACTCTCAGTGCTGGCGTTTCTCTTGGCCCGCCCCGGCGACCAGGTTGCCGATCTGGGGCTGGAATCGGATTTCGCGCGGCTGCGTGCGTTGTTGCGCGAGCATCCCGCTGCGGTACATGCCGCGCTCACTAGCATCACCCAGACGCTCGCCTCCTACGCTCAGGCGAGTGTTGCTGCCGGGGCGAGCGGCATCTTTTTCGCTATCGTCCGACTGGCGCGCGCCGGCATTCTGACAACCGAGGAGTATGCCGCCTTTGGTCGGCCATATGATCTCCAGGTACTGGAGTCGATACAGGATGCACCATTCAATCTGCTGCACATCTGCGGTCCGCAGGTTTTTTTCGACCATGTGCTCGACTACCCGGTGCATGCGATCAACTGGGCGGCCATTGGTCAGGGCAATCCAACCCTCGCGGAGGCGCGCGGGCGCACCAACAAAGCGCTGATCGGCGGCGTTGATGAGCATGGCACGTTGCAGCATGGAACGCCACCGGAGGTTATCGCTGAGACCAACTCTACGCTAGTGTGCGCCGGACAGTTGGGCATCCTGCTGGCTCCTGGCTGCGGAGTGGCGCATGATGCACCAACCGCCAACCTACGCGCGCTGCGCCAGGCTGTTGAACTCGTCCACAGTCCGAAGGAGAATCCATGACCTCATGGCTCGACCACACCGTTAATGGTCTGATTATCGGTAACATCTACGCCCTGATTGCGGTTGGATTGGCGCTGATTTTTGGCGTCTCAAATCTGATCAATTTCGCTCACGGCTCGGTCTACATGATCGGTGCCTATACGGGTTGGGTATGCGTCGCTGCTATCGGCACGCCCCTGCCACTTACGCTACTGGGCGTAGTGGTCGGATGCGCCGCCCTGGGCATCCTCATCGAACGCTTCGGATTACGCCCACTCCAGGGCGCGCCGCGCATCGCGCCGCTTCTTGCGACGATCGGCATTGGGTTGGTGCTCGAACAGATCGCGCAACTCATCTTCAGCCCTGACCCGCGTGCGCTGCCAAGCCAGTTACCAGCGTGGCGACTGCCGCTCGGCAGCGGTTCCATCGGGGCGCTCGACCTGTTTATCGCCGCCGTAGGGGTGGTCAGCACCGCAGTGTTGTATGGCTTTCTTCGCTTCACGCATCTTGGCTGGGCGGTGCGCGCTACAGCGCAGGATCGCGACGCCGCGTTGCAAATGGGTATTGATGTCCATCGCGTCAATCAGGTTGTCTTCGCTATTGCGTCGGCGCTTGGTGGGTTAAGCGGTGTGCTGGTCGGGATGTATTTCAACAATATCTTTCCCGCAATGGGCTTTCAGGCAACGCTTAAAGGCTTTGTCGCCGAACTCATCGGCGGGGTAGGTAGTGTGCCGGGCGCGGTGGCAGGGAGTCTGCTGCTCGGCCTGATCGAGAGTTATGGTGTCGCCCTCCTTGGTACCAGTTACCGTAACCTCTTCGCTTTTCTCATCCTGATTGCAGTATTGGTCTGGCGACCGAACGGCATCTTCAGCAGTACCCGCCAGGTTCCACCCGAACCGTTAACCGGTACCTTCATCGCACCGTCAAAACCAGTGCACGTACCGCGCTGGGCGTACGCTGCCGCCACAGCGATCTTCCTAGCGCTGCCGCTCATCTGGCGCGATTCCTACATCATCCAAACCTTAACCAATGCCTGGTTGTATGGCATGCTGGCGTTAAGCCTGACACTCGTGGCCGGAACAACTGGCCAGATGTCGCTGGGTCACGCGGGACTGCTGGCGATTGGCGGCTACGCATCAGCACTTCTGGCGCTCGATCTCGGTGTACCCGTGCCACTAGCGCTCTTATTGGCAGGATTCATCACCGCTGCTCTCGGCACGCTCCTGATCTTCCCCGCCTTTCGCCTCCGCGGCCACTATGTCGCGATCGCAACCCTGGCGATTGGCGAAATCGTTGGGCTCGTGATCCTGAACTGGGAAGGTCTGACCCGCGGCCCGATCGGCGTCGTCGGTATCCCACCACTCGAATTCTTTGGTCTACCGCTCTATGATACCTCAGCACTATACTGGGTCTCATTCACCATCATGGTTTTGCTGGCACTTCTCCAGTGGCGTTTGACCCAGTATCACCTTGGCCGCGCCTTGCGCGCCATCCGTGAGGATGATGTTGCGGCGCGTGCCTTCGGCATCAGCCTGAATCGGTACAAAGGTCTCGCCTTCGCGTTCAGTGGTTTTGTTGCGGGACTGAGTGGCGCGATCACGGCGCATATGTATTCGTACATTAATCACGAAACCTTCAATACCCAGATTTCGCTGCTGGCACTGACGATGATTATCTTGGGCGGGATGGGTAACATCTTTGGCGCAATTGTAGGCGCTGTAGCCCTGATCGGACTGCCGGAGATGTTCCGCGCCGTCGCCGAGTATCGCATTCTGCTCTATGGTATTGTGCTACTGCTGCTGGTTCGTTTTCGACCACAGGGGTTGATGGGAACGGTCTGAAAGATTGCGTTGAGCGCGATACATAGCGGAAACGCCTGTGCCTGTCCACGCTTCACCCGAAGCGCAAGCGTATCGCCCGCGAGGTTGCTATGTGGCGCACAAGCGCTTTGCGCAACGCAAGGGGCTTACCTTAAACGTGAACAGGTGCAAACGCATAGGAACAGCATATGACACTGCTGACTATTGAGAGCCTGACGCGCCGTTTTGGTGGTCTTACCGCAGTTGATGCGGTTACTATGCATGTGCAGGAAGGTGAGTTGGTCAGCATTATCGGCCCGAACGGCGCCGGTAAGACGACGCTGTTTAATCTGATCTCTGGCGTGGATGTGCCAGACGCCGGCACGATTGTGTTTGGCGGGCAGTCCGTTGGCGGGATGCCCGCCGAACGCCTAGCCGCGTTGGGATTGGCGCGTACCTTCCAGCATGGGCGCGTGTTCGCCAACTTGAGCGTTCTCGACAACGTGCTGATTGGCGCCCATGCTCGCCTGCGTGCAGTACGACCTCCCACGGGACTATTCGCGCCACTGGCGGAACTCACGTTAGCGCTGATACGTCCCGCAGCGGTGCGGGCGGAGGAAGAACGCATACGAGCCGAAGCTTGCGAGGTCCTGGCGCTGTTTGGTGAACGCCTGTTACCGCGTCTCGAACACCCGGCATATAGCCTGTCATACGCGAATCGCCGCCGTTTGGAAATCGCCCGTGCATTGACGCTTCATCCACGCCTCCTGTTACTTGACGAGCCAACTGCTGGGATGAACCCAAGTGAAACCGCAGAAATGCTCGATGTCATTCTGCAACTGAAGGAACGGGGGCTGACGATCCTCTTGATCGAGCACAAACTAGCATTGGTGATGCAACTCTCGAATCGGGTCATCGTCATGGACGACGGTCGGGTGATTGCACAGGGTGTGCCAGAGCATGTGCGTAACGACCCTGCAGTTGTGGAGGCATACCTTGGTCACAGCGCGGTCGGCGCTGATGCTCAGGAACCATCAGTGCTGGAGGTGACCGCATGAACGGTGCGCTGCTGACGCTCGATTCGGTTAACACGTTCTATGGACCAGTACAGGTTCACTTCGATCTGAGTCTGGGTGTACCCGCTGGGAAGATCGTCTGCTTGCTGGGTGGAAATGCGAGTGGTAAGTCTACCACCATGAAGATCATCCTGGGTTTGCTCAAACCACGGAGTGGAGCCATCCTGCTTGATGGACAGCCAATCACCAACCTGCCAACACCTGCGATTGTCCGCGCCGGTGTTGCCTCGGTTCCCGAGTCGCGACGGCTCTTTCCAGCTATGACTGTCCGCGAAAATCTTCTCATGGGCGCGTTCACGCGACGCGACCGAGCCGCGGTACAACAGGATCTCGATCGTATCCTTGAGCTGTTTCCCCGTCTCGGCGAACGGTTAGCCCAACGCGCCGGCACGCTCTCCGGCGGTGAACAGCAGATGGTTGCGATGGCGCGTGCTCTGATGGGCCGGCCACGATTGATCTGCATGGACGAACCAACGATGGGGCTTTCGCCACTCTATGTGGATCGCGTGCTGGAACTCATCCAAACAATCAGCCGCCAGGGCGTCACGATCTTTATGGTTGAGCAGAACGCGAATCTTGCACTGCAGATTGCTCACTACGGCTATGTGCTCCAGACTGGACGGATCGCCTTGCAAGGATCCGCGCCTGAACTGCTGCGCAATCCGCAGATTCGTGATGTATATCTTGGTGGCCAGAGCGTCCAACAAAAATAGCTACATCCCCCAGACGGTGATCGCCATGCCAGCGTGCTGTTCGCTCCGCTGCCAGATCTTCTTGCTCCAGGCAACCTTGGGCCGCCGGTCGAAGATGACCAGGTGCGTCTCCTCCGCCCCCATCGCGTCGGCGTAGCGCCAGGTCTGCTCGAGCCCCGCGGCCAGCGTCTGCTCGAGGGAGTGGTAGCGGATCTTCAGCTCGATCACCCCCCGCTGCACCCCACCCGGGTAGCTCCAGACGACGCAGAGGTCGGTGCGCCGTCGACCGAGCCCATACTCGCGGTCGACCCGCCCACTACCGTTGACGATGCGCCGCAGGAAGGCTTGGAGCAGCAGCTGCGGCCCCGCCTCGGTGAAGATCTGGCCCGTCTCCTGGGTATGCTCGGCGAGGAGCGTTTCCACCTCGGGTTGGCTGAAGTCGCCATGGCTATGCACAGCATACTATAGGCGTGGTTCCAATCGGCGTGACCAGCGGAGGGAGGGGCTTGTCCCATGCTGCCCCCGGGGAGGTGTGGAGGGCGCAGCCCTGCCTCCCCCCTCCCAACCTTCCCCCACTGGAGGGAGGGGCTTGCCCCATGCTACCCCTGGGATGTGTGGAGGGCTTGGCCCTGCCTCCCCCCCTCCCAACCTCCCTCCGCTGGAGGGAGGGGCTTGCCCCATGCTGCCCCGGGGAGGTGTGGAGGGCGCAGCCCTCCGCGAAACCCCCCAACCCAACCGCGGTACCGCCAGACAGCACCGTTGGCGCAGCCAAAATTGCACCATGCCAAAGGCCGTGAAAGCCGTATAATAGAGAGTGAGACGATCTGTGATCCTCGTAGCAGCGTGGGCGGGCTAGGAGCTCCAGATCCGCTGTACATCTGCTCCAGCCAGACAACACTGTTCATCCATTACAACCTCGGATGGGGTACTAGAAAGATACGTGATCATGTCCGTAGCAGCGCTTCCGATGATCATCCAGGGCGGCA
>CAIWUD010000289.1 GCA_903915775.1 uncultured Chloroflexota bacterium
CCCTCCACACCTCCCGCAGAGTAGGGTTCAGTTTCGGCTACGCCGATGTGACAGTCTGGTGCTAGCAGGGCTGGGTTGAGTTTTTTTTGTGGAGGGCCGTGCCCTCCACGCCTCCCGTCGAACGGTCGGGTTGCTTGCAAGGGCAACCACGGGGGGTTGCCCGTACGGGGAGTGGTGCCACGGGGGCGAGATGCCCTCGCTCCCAGGGGGCGCATGCTGGCGCTACCAGGGCTGGGTTAGTTTGTTTGTGGTGAGGTGAAGCCCTCCACCCCTCCCGTGCGGTAGAAGCGTTGAGCATTCGTGGCCCAGAGTTTTGCCCGTGCCGTTTCACTCAACCCAGCGGTGAGTTCATCGAGTGTCTCTACCCAACGCCGATAGTTGGCAGCCTTCAGCACCACCGGCCAGTCACTCCCGAAGAGCACGCGATCTTCGCCAAAGACTGCAAGCGCGTGGTTAATGTATGGACTGATCTGTGCGCTCGTCCAACTGGAGTGGTCTGCCTCGGTAACCACACCGCTGATTTTACACCAGACGTTGGGCAGGTCGGCTAGGGCGGACAACTCCGTGCGCCAGCGCTCGATCTCACCTGCGCGAATACCGGGTTTCGCGATATGATCGAGCATGAAGCGTACATCAGGACAGTGGCGCACCAACTCTACCGTTGGGCCAAGCTGGGTATGGTAGAGGCAGAGGTCGCAACTCAGATCGTAGTCGGCCAGTTGGCGTACCCCCTCGACAAAAGCGGGCCGTAGGCAGAAGGCGGGATCAGCCTCACCCTGGGTAATCCGGCGCACGCCGCGGATGAGCGGGCTCAGCCGCACCAGGTCGTCGAGGTAAGCCCGTACGCAGTGGCCATCCTCAAGGGGCGCATAGGCGACGATCGCCTTGAGCCGCGGATCTTCGGCAGCAAGGGCCGCCACCGTGCGTGCTTCACTGAGCCCGTAGGCCGGGGCTACTTCTACCTGGACGTAGACGAACGCGGTGATAGCGAGCCCTGCGGTCTGCTCGCGATAGTCGGCCAGGCCGAAGGGTCGCTCCAGCAGTGTATCGCCATCGAGCCAGGGGATGCGAAAACGTTGAGGATCCCAGAGATGGACATGCGCGTCAACGATCGGCATCTTTGGCATCACCCTCACTCCTTCCTCGTTTTGCGTCCATAGGCGAGTTCAGCGCCACCGGTGAGGAGATGATCGACGCCGGTGGTGAAGGTCGCCTCAGCGGCAAGGAAGAGGCAGAGCTTACCTGCCTCCTCGGGAGTGCCCATGCGCCCAAGGAGTTGGGCAGCATCACCAGCGGCGCGGGTAGCAGCCGGGTCTGATGCTGCGTCGATTGCCTCCTGCCAGAGCGGGGTGTAGATATTGCCGGGCGAGACACTATTCACCCGTACATCGTGGGCAGCTTCATCAACGGCAAGGGCCTTGCTGAGGGCAATCACGGCGCCCTTAGTCGCTACGTAGGTGGTAGCGTGGAGTTGTGCCATGCTCCCCACGAGGCTACCGATATTGATGATGCAGCCCTTCGTTTTACGCAGATGGGGCAGGGCGCGTTTACTGGCTACAAACACGCTCACCAGGTTCAGATCGAGCAGGCTACGAAACTCTTCTACCGAGAACGCATCGATCGGCTTGTGTGGTGGGTGCCAACCAGCATTGTTGATCAGACAGTCGATGCGTCCATAGATACGCACCGTCTCATCGACCAGATGCTCTACCTGGGCCACGTCGGCGACGTCGCAGCTAATAAAGCACGCCTCACCCGGCCCTTTGGCGCTAAGCTCGGCGGCCATTGCATCGCCTTCACCAGCGTACTGTGAGCAGAAGACAACCTTGGCCCCTGCCTCAACAAATGTACGCACACAGCCCGCCCCAATCCCCTTCGTACCCCCCGTGATAATGGCAACCTTACCTTGATAGCGCATGAGCCTCACCTCCTCCTTCATTACGACCGTGTACGGCGCACGCCGCACGGCACCTCACCCGGACCTCAGCTGGCGAGTGCATGGGCATCGGCGCTGAAGGTGGCCGCCGCCGTGGCCGTGGCTGGTGAATCGAGGAGTTGGTCGAGCAGCGTTGGCGCAAGCGTGGCCGCGGCCACACCACGCATTGCCAACTCCACCACTTCATCGGGCGAGCGAATGCTCGCGGCAAGGATAGCGACGCGGGCCGACTGGGCTGTCAGGAGTCGCTGCATCTGCTCGGCAACTGCTAGCGCATCGATCCCCGCGTCGCGCATGCGCCCAAGGTAGATCGCGATGTAGCTCGCACCAACGCTCGCGGCCAACAGAGCCTGGCGTAGGGTATAGACGGCGGTCAAGGTCACCCGTACTCCGGCTGTGCCAAGCCGGGCAGCCGCCTGGTAGCCCGCCGGGGTGGCTACCAACTTGATCACTACTCGTGCCGGGTCAATTGCGGCCATGGCCAGGCCCTCGCGCACCATACCATCGGCGGTATCAGCGTAGGCCTGGAGGTGCAGTTCACCCGCCCCCGCGTCGAGGAGTGCACGGGCCAACGTTGGTACATCTGCCGCACGCACCCCTGCTCGACGTAGCAGCGTGGGGTTGGTGGTGGCACCGGCCACAAAGCCACTTACTAGAGCCGTGCGCAGCGCCTCGCTATCACCACTGTCGACGAGTATACGCATAAGAGGTACCTGTTTCACTGTTTACCTTGGCGTGACCAGTTCCCAGAGATACCGAGCAGGCGCTCGGTGATCCCAGGTTAACCCAACCCTGCTGTTGCCAGAGGGTCATGCTGGCGCGGCCAACATTGAACCATGCCTAAGGAAGTGCTCTACTTCGGCGCGTGTGGGTGGATCGGCACCGGGGCGGGTACAGTTGAGGGCGGCCACGGCAGTAGCAAAGCGCAATACTTCGCTCAGCACCGTAGCGGGCAACTGTTCGAGGCCAGACCGCGTAGCGGCACCCAGTTCAGCCAAACGGGTGAGGAGGCCCGCATTGAACGAGTCACCAGCACCAACGGTATCAGCCAGGGTCACCCGGAAGGCCGGCAGTTCCAGCAGTACAGCACCCGGGCGAGCCGCCAGCACCCCATCGCCGCCACGGGTCACCACGACGAGGGCAGGGCCATGAGCAAGGAGAGCCTGTGCAGCCGCATCGAGTGCTACGCCGGGCATGAGCCAGCCCAGGTCGGCGGCACTGATCTTCACCAGATCGCTCAGGCGGAAGAGTTGGTCAAGTAGAGCGCGGTAGCCCAGTTCGTCGCGGACAAGGCTCGGGCGCAGGTTCGGATCGATCGAGATGAGTGCTCGGCCATGCAAGCGCTCGACTGCAGCCAGCACAGCTGTCGGCGTCGAGCCACGCAACAGGCTGATCGAGCCAACGTGGAGGATGGCTGTCTCTGCAAAGAGTGACTCAGGGAGATCGGCCGGGGTGAGCCGGGTGTCGGCCGTGCCATCGCCATAGAAGCCAAACGCCGGTTCGCCATCCACCTCGGCTACGAAGGCGAGGGTACTCTGGGCTGCGTCGTCAACCATCCAGTGGGTGGCGATACCCTGCGCTACGGCATAGCTACGCAGAAAGCTGCCAAACAGATCATTCGAGAGTTTCGTCGCCAGGGCCACAGGCTGACCGAGACGGGCGACGGCCACTGCCACATTGAGCAGCGAGCCGCCGGGATGCATACGAAATCCGATCGTGCGCCCGCCCTCAACAATTGGCAGGAAGTCGATGAGCGCCTCGCCCATGCAGGTAATCAGTGGTGCCACAAACTTCTCCTCACGGCTCAGGCTGAGTTGCGTCTGGGCATTCAGCGCGGTGGCACGACACCGATCGTAAGCAGGATGTTCGCGTAGATACGCCGCTCGCCGGTGGCAATGGCCAGCGCCAGATCAGGGCCACGGGCAGCAGCGTAGAAGCTGAAACGGTCGAGTGCCTGGAGCGTGATCCCGGGTAGCAGGGTACGAAAATCGGCAAAGATCCCCGGCTCACTCCCATCATCAGGGACCATGACGTGGGCTGCCTCGATCGGGATAGCCCCGGCAATCACCCCGAGCACATCGGTGACGCGCAGCATATCAGGGGCAAGGTTGAGATAGACACGGCGCGCTGCCGGGTGGCTACGCGTTACCAGCGGGTAGTTCCCATCGGCGATCAAGACCGTGGCGCCATGTCCGGCAGCAGCGAGGCCAGCTAGAATATCCGGATGCAGCAGTTGGTAGGTCAACACGGGTCTACTCCAGGGTTTTCACAGGGAGGCGTGGACGGTCATCATGGGGCGGCGCGCTTGAGCGGCGGATGATCAACTCGACGGGCAGGACAATCTCCCGCGGATCGGTGTCAGCCTCACCGTTCAACCGGGCGATCAGCAACTCGGTAGCACGCTGACCAATCTCATAGGCTGGCTGGTTCGCCGTGGTAAGGAAGGGCGACATCAACCAACTGCTGGGTAGATCATCGAAGGTGACGAGTGAAAGATCATCTGGGACACTCAAGCCCGCCTCACGCAGGGCGCGGAAGGCACCAAAGGCAATGAAGTTATTCCCGGCAAAGATCGCCGTTGGGCGCACCGGTGCATGGAGTAATCGCTGCGTCGAACGGTAACCGCCCTCCGTCATGAAATCGTCGACACAGATCAGATCAGGATTGAGCGGAATACCAACCTCGGCGAGTGCACGTCCATAGCCAGCCAGACGATCATTGGCAGTCGAGACATCGGTTGGACCAGTGATCGCAGCAATCTGACGATGGCCAAGCTCGATCAGGTGGCGGGTCAGGGCGTGGGCGGCGCGCTCCGAATCGCCGCGTACGGTATCAACGGGGGTATGCATGCGCCGGTCGATGGCCACCAGAGGTACCCCGCGAACGCGCAACTGGGTCGCGGCCTCGCTGTGGGCAGTTGCGGGCACGAGCAACACCCCATCAACCTGTTTCTGCATCAGGATCGAGAGGTAGTCGCGCTCAACTTGCTCCGACTCATCGGTATTGCAGAAGAGTACACTGAAGCCTTGGGCTACTGCGGCATCCTCCACACCGCGTAACACCCCCGTAAAGAAGGGGTTAGCAATATCGGTCAACACCAGAGCGATCGTCTTCGTCTGCTTGAAGCGCAACGAACGGGCCAGAGCATTCGGCAGATAGTCGAGCTCGGCGATAGCCTGCTCGACGCGCTCGCGTGTCTCTTGGCTGATGTAGTCTGCGTTATTGATGACCCGTGAAACGGTCATCGTCGAGACGCCGGCGCGCCTAGCCACATCTTTGATCGTGGGCATGCTGCTGCTCTGGGGTTGACACGGTGGGCATGGTCTTCCTCCCCTACAGCCGTACGGCTGGCCTTTCCCCCTAGGAGGGGTGGGTTGGTCAGGGAACGAGCGGGCTTATTGTACAACATCAACGGGAGGTGTGGAGGGCTGTGCCCTCCACACCCATTCCACCCCAACCACACCGCTAGTTGTAGAGCAGGGGCTTAATCGTCGCGTCTTCGATATTCTCCTTGGTGTAGTAGTGGAAGCCTGTATCGATCATCTTGGGCAACTGCTCGCCCTTGATCGCCTTCACGGCAGCCTCAACACACTTGTAGCCGATACCGATCGGATCCTGGGTAATCGCACCGGCCATCACGCCGCTACCAACGGCATCGATCTGGGCCTTGCCCGAGTCGTAGCCGATCACGGTGATCTTACCCTCCATACCGAGCTCCTTCACCGCGTTGAGCACGCCGATAGCCGAGCCCTCATTGGCACCGAAGAAGCCCTTAATGTTCGGGTGAGCCTGAATCATCGCCTTGGTCAGGTCGGTCGACTTGAGCTGATCGCCGCCACCATACTGGATGTCGACGATAGTGATATTCGGGTACTTGGCCTTGATCTGGTTCACGAAGCCATCACGGCGATCAATACCGGTGCGGCTCGTCTGGTCGTGCACGACCACTCCCACCTCACCGGAGCCACCGATCGCCTCAGCCAGTTTATCGGCGGCGAGGGCTGCAGCGGCCAGGTTATCCGTCGCGGCGGTCGTTACGGGGATATCGCTGTCAACACCCGAGTCGAAGCCGATCACGGGAATATTGGCAGCTTTGGCCTTCTCAAGCAGCGGGATAGCAGCCTTGCTATCGAGTGCAGCGAAGCAGATTGCGGCCGGCTTCTTGTCGATCGCCGTCTGCAGCATCTCGATCTGCTTGTCTACCTGAGACTCACTCTCCGGACCCTCGAAGGTAATCTCAACATTGAAATCTGTAGCCGCCTTCTCAGCACCCGAGCGTACCGCCTGCCAGAACTGGTGCTGGAAGCCCTTTGAGATAATCGGGATGTAGGGCTTCGCATCAGCCGCTGGGGCTGCCGCCTGCTGGGCACCACAGGCGCTGATCACCAGCGCCATGGCCAACAGCACCGTCACGAGTGAGAACCGCTTGGTCGAACGCATCTACGTACTCCTTTGCACACTACGATACCGAGCATCTATGCCCAGGCCCTGAGCGGGCCGAGAGCCATAAAACACATCCAACTGTCCTAGCGCTTACGCCGCACCAGGTCGAGGTAGACGGCAAGCACCACGATAGCGCCGGTGATCACCGTCTGCCACTCTTGCGGCACCGACAAGATACGCAACCCGTTGGTAAGGATGCTGATGATAAAGGCACCAATAATTGTTCCGAGGATGGTACCCTTGCCACCGCTGAGTGAAGTGCCACCGATTACGGCAGCGGCGATCGCATCGAGCTCGTAGCCCTGGCCAAGGGCTGGCTGCGCCGAATTGATCCGCGAGGCGATCACAACGCCTGCCAAGCCACTAAAGGCCCCCGTGAGGGTATAGACCGCGATCTTCCAGACAGCAACGTTCACGCCCGAGAGCCGTGCTGCCTCTTCGTTGCTACCCAGGGCATAAGTGTAGCGCCCAAGCACGGTGCGTCCCAAGATCAGGCTGGCCACGAAGGCGAGGCCAAACAGGATCAACACTGCGTTAGGGATCTCGAAGCCAGGAACGATCATGCCGAGCAACGAACCCATCGCGATCTGGTTGAAGGCCGGGTCATCGTTGAAATAAATTGGGCGCAACTCGGCGATCACGAGCGCTAGGCCCTTGGCGACGTTGAGCATACCCAGGGTGGCAATGAAGGGGGGAATATGCAATTTGGCAATGACGAGGCCGTTCACCAGCCCGGCCGCCGCTCCCGAGAGTACCCCGCCAAGGACACCGAGCCAGACCGGCAGGCCCCAGTTGGTGATGAAGACGCCAGTCATCACGGCGGCGAAGGTCATCACCGTTCCGATCGAGAGATCGATCCCGCCAGTGATGATCACGAAGGTGACGCCTAAAGCGAGGATACCGTTCACCGCCGTGGCCAGCAGAATGCCAACGATATTATTGAACTGCAGAAAGTTTGGCGAGGCCAGTGAGAAGACGACCACGAGCACAATCAGGGCGCCGAAGGCAAGAACTTGCTGGATAGCACCGGACGGCAGGAGGTTTGACCTTTTGACATTGGTGGCAGGCTCGATCATTGTCAACTCCACGCTGCGTGGTGGCCCTACAACGGGCCTGCGAATAGGCTACAACACGGCCTCGCGCTGGGTAGCAAAAGCCATAATGCGTTCTTGGGTCGCCTCATCACTGCGCAATTCACCGGTCAAGCGACCCTCACACATCACCAGAATGCGATGGCTCATGCGCAGGATTTCAGGTAACTCAGAAGAGATCATGAGGATCGCCTTGCCACGAGCGGCCAGTTCATTCATCAGCTTGTAGATCTCGGCTTTGGCACCTACATCGATGCCACGGGTCGGCTCATCGAAGATCAGAATCTCAGTATCGGCAGTCAGCCACTTGCCGATGACCACCTTCTGTTGGTTGCCACCAGAGAGGAAGCGCACCTCTTGCTGGAGCGAGGGGGTCTTGATTGCGAGATCACGGACATGGCGAATCGCGTTGCCCTCCACTGCGGACTGGCGCACCACGCCCAGGGGGGCGAGAAACTTCTGGAATGCGGCCATAGCGATATTGACCTCAACATTGAGCCCCGTGGCTAAGCCGAAGTGCTTGCGGTCTTCCGAGAGGTAGCCGATGCCATGGCGCACCGCATCGCTCGGACGGTTGATGTTCACCGTACGCCCAGCGATCACGATCTCACCGCGCTCCTTGCGGTCGGCACCGAAGATCAGGCGCGCCAACTCGGTGCGCCCAGCGCCAATGAGCCCAGAGATCCCCACGATCTCGCCGCGACGTAGCGTGAAGCTGACATTCTGGACCGCCCGGCCACGACTGAGTCCGCGTACCTCTAACAGCGGAGCCGTCTCACCAAGGTTGGGCCTACTCGGCCGCTCCTCGTAGATGGTACGACCAACCATCAGACGGATGATGCGCTCGATCGAGGCTTCAGCGATGGGAAGCGTATCGATATACTGGCCGTCACGCATCACCGTGACGCGATCGGCGATCTGCTTCAGCTCCTCTAGCCGGTGTGAGATGTGGACGATCCCTGTACCATGAGTGCGCAACTGTCGGATCAGGGTAAAGAGGTCGGCGATCTCCGTATCAGTGAGTGCAGCCGTGGGTTCATCCATGATCAGCACACGGGCGTTGTAGGAGAGTGCTTTGGCAATCTCGACCATCTGCTGCATCGCGATGGTCAGATCGCCGACGATGGCCTGGGGATCGAGCTTAAGGTGCATGCGCTCGAAGAGTGCGGCGGTGCGTGCGTTGAGCTCCTGCTCATCGAGCCAGAAGCGCAGGCCGCGGGTAGGCTCACGTCCGATGAAGATATTCTGAGCAACGGTGAGGTGGGGCATCAGGTTCAACTCTTGGTGGATGATGCTAATTCCACGCTTGAGGGCTGCCCCTGGGCTGCTGAGCGTTACCTCTTCGCCACCCACCATGACCCGTCCGGCGTCTTTGGGGTAGATCCCAGCCAGGATCTTCATCAGCGTGGACTTACCGGCACCATTCTCGCCGCAGAGCGCATGAACCTCACCGCTCCGCAGCTCAAAGCGCCCCTGTTTGAGCGCCTGTACACCGGGAAAACTCTTCTCGATGCCTTCCATTACTACGAGCGGATGCTCCACGCCGGGATCCTTTCCGTCGCTAGGATGTTTTAGAGTCGGCTGCGCCAGCTTGAGCGTCTGGCGGCACCAAGGCTGGGTTGAGTTTGGATGTACCTTCCGCAGCTACATCGTTGCACCGAGAATCCAGGGGTTGAACTCCTCTTCACCAATCCCCTGAGCCTCGCTGCAACTCGGGTTACCTGAGGCAACGGCGATCAACTTCTCGAAGATCTCGCGGCCAACCTCTTCGACCGTAGCGCCCTCGAGGATACGCCCAGCGTTGACATCCATATCGTCGGGCATGCGCCGGTAGGTCGTGCTATTGGTAGCAATCTTGATACTTGGCGCCGGCTTGAAGCCAAAGCAACTCCCACGCCCGGTTGTGAAGGCGATGATAGTTGCCCCACCGGCTACCTGACCGGTGGCCGAAACTGGATCGTAGCCGGGGGTGTCCATGAAGGTGAAGCCTGCATCGACGATCGGCTCAGCGTAGTCGTAGACCGCGGTGAGGGGCATGCTCCCACCTTTGGCCACGGCACCGAGGGACTTCTCGAAGATCGTCGTCAGACCACCGGCCTTGTTACCTGGTGCGGGATTATTATCGATCGCAAAGCCCTCACGCGCCGTATACTCCTCCCACCAGCGAATCTGGCGCACCAGCTTCTCGCCGACCGCACGGCTCAGGGCGCGGCGCGTGAGGAGATGTTCGGCCCCATAGACCTCGGGGGTCTCGGAGAGCACCGCGGTGCCACCTTGGGCCACCAGGAGATCCACGGCGTGGCCGAGTGCGGGATTTCCCGTGATTCCACTGAAACCATCGGAGCCACCGCACTGCAAAGCCAGACAGAGCTCACTCACCGGAAGCGGCTCACGGCGAAACTGGTCGGCGTAGGGCAGTAGCTGCTCCAGCGCACGCACCCCCGCCTCGACCGTCTTCGCCACCCCACCACCATCCTGGATGCCGATGTAGGGTGGTAGCCCACCAAGCCGCTCGCGCTGCGTCTCCAGGAGCGTCTCCCACTGGTTCACTTCGCAGCCAAGGCCGACGAAGAGCGCACCGGCCACATTCGGATGGCGCGCGAAGCCAGCCAGCGTGCGCTGCAGCAGTTCAAGCTCGGGGCTTCCGGCGCGGGTAGCACAGCCACTCTTGTGGGCAATCGCTACCACGTCGGTGACGTTGGGAAAGCGTGGGAGGAGCTCGTTCCGCGCCCGTTCGGCGATCCGGCGCACCGTGTGGGCCGAGCAGTTCACGGTGCCAATGACCGCAATCGTATTACGGGTGCCCGCACGACCGGCAGGGCGCCGATAGCCGAGGAAGGTACGCCGCGCAGCAAGAGGCACGAGGGGAAGTTCACGGATGTCGGTACCATACTCGTAGTCGAGGACCATACTTCCCACTGCCAGGTTGTGCGAATGGACATGGTCGCCTACGGCAATCGCTGTTGTCGCAAAGCCAATGACCTGACCATAGCGACGCACCGGCTGACCAGCTGCAACGGGACGGAGTGCGACTTTATGGCCCGGGGCGATGTCCACAGCAATGCGCACGCGGAGGCCATCGAGAGTGATACTACGCCCTGCGGCGAGGGGAACCAGCGCGACAGCCACGTCGTCGGTGGAGTGCAGCTTGATGGCTGGCTTCTCCTGGAGCGAGATCTGCATCGTGAACATCCTCTTGACCTGGGGCAGGCGCTGACCCAGATCGGCATGCGTGAGAGAGTGTTACCGTTAACACAATGCTACATAGGGGATCTTGTAGGCGATTACTTAGGATATTTCGTTCTTACTCGGTATGTTAACGATAACGTATCATATGGTTTGTTCTTTGTCAATATGGTGTTGGTTCTTTTCCCCTGGCGAGACCAAGGTTTGGAGAGTTTTTTGAGCCCTCCACGCTGCCCGCATGTTGGCTTGGTGAGGGTTCGTTGAGGAGGGCACAGTCGGCATACCATGCCGCCACGGGGTGCTGCCCCTACATGCCCCAAACGGTGACGATACGCCCTTGGAACGACTCGGTGCGCTGCCAGATCTTCTCCTCCCAGGGGATCGTGGGGCGACGGTCGAAGATGACCAGGTGCGCCTCTTCGGCGGCCATCGCGTCGGCGTAGCGCCAGGTCTGCTCCAGCCCCGCAGCGAGCGTCTGCTCCAGGGAGTGGTAGCGGATCTTCAGCTCGATCACCCCGCGCTGCACGCCGCCCGGGTAGCTCCAGACCACGCAGAGGTCGGTGCGCCGCCGCCCCAGCCCATACTCGCGGTCGACGCGCCCTCCGCCGTTGACGATGCGCTGCAGGAAGGCTTGCAGCAGCAGCTGCGGCCCCACCTCGCGGTAGTCGAAGCGCTCGAGCCAGGCCTCGGACTGCTCGCGGAAGAAGTGCTGGAAGGCGGCCAGGAGCTTCGGCAGGTCG